>NZ_PNCP01000071.1:0-11588 GCF_005886115.1 Pseudoalteromonas sp. S4492 | reverse complement strand
TAATTTAAGAAGTTGGTTGCGGGAGCCGGATTTGAACCGACGACCTTCGGGTTATGAGCCCGACGAGCTACCAGGCTGCTCCATCCCGCGCCTGTATGTTTAGAGTCCCAGAAGCCGGATTTAAACCGACGACCTTCGACTTCAGGTATTAGCGAGTCCGACGAATGATTTATCATTCTGCTCCATCCCGCGCCTGTAATCTCTTAGTAACATGAGCATGTTAACGACGCCCTGTTTCAAAGAGAGCGCTATCATATAGCAATAAGATTAGAAATCAAGGGTTATAGTGATAAATTTAACTCAAACGAACAAAAAGCACACAAAACAAAGCTAAAATGCACGCTGATGAGGACTAATCATTTTTTGCCATTCCCAATCCGGGTGACCCATCACAATAAAATCAGGATTTTCAGTGCTTTCTCGTTGATTGTAAGTTAACGGGTTAAATTCAGCATCTGTAATGCAACCACCGGCTTCTTCTACAATCACTTGTGACGCGCCGGTATCCCACTCACCTGTTGGCCCGATACGTAAAAAGCAATCCGCTTTACCTTCAGCGATAATACACGCTTTTAATGAACATGAGCCTAATGCCACTGTCGCAAACTGAGTATTTAGATACTGGCTGACCGCTTCAATTTTTTGTCTGCGGCTTACAGCTAAGGTTAAATTATCGGGTGTTGCTACCGAAATTTGCTGATCTTGGCCATTTTCACGTTTAAACGCGCCATTTTGATAACTTGCAAAATAAGTCACTTGTTTCGCTGGCCAATGAATAACACCCAGCACTGGGCGATTATTTTCAACTAATGCGATATTAACTGCAAAATCACCGCTTTCCAGAATAAACTCCCCAGTACCATCCATAGGATCAAGCAGCCAATAACGGTGCCAATCTTTTCTGTCTGCCAGCGCTGGAATGGGTGTTTCTTCTGACATAATTGGAATATCAGGGGCTAGGGTCTTCAAACCTGCCATTAATACGTCATTTGATGCTAAGTCAGCCTTGGTGACCGGAGTATGATCTGACTTTTGCTCAGCACCAATATCATCCTGCTGATAAATGGCCATAATGGCATCGCCTGCTTGCTCAGCTAACCGAATACACGGTTCTAAAAAATCATTCATTGCCCGCTCCCGACTCTAAGTACTTTGTTAATAATAGCAAAGCTGCGACACTTCGTGCTTCAGTAAAGTCTTCTTGTTGCAATAATGATTGCCAATCAGTTATTGGCCATTTAACAACGACAAGCGGTTCAGGCTCATCACCAGGTAAGGTTTCAGTGTAGAGATCTTCAGCATACAAAATATGCATAGTGGCATTAAAGTAACTTGGCGCCATGCTAACTTTTTTAAGTTCAGCGAAATGTTTAGCACCAAAGCCAACTTCTTCTTTCAGCTCACGGTCTGCAGCTTGCTGAGGTGTTTCGCCTGGGTCAATTAAGCCCTTAGGAAAGCCCAACTGATAATCATTGGTACCTGCACAATATTCTCGCACTAATAACAGTTCGTTATCGGCCGTTACTGGCACGATCATAACAGCCCCCCTACCACCGCCACGAATTCTTTCGTATTGCCTTTGCTCATCATTTGAGAACTTCAATTCGAGCGATTCAACAGTAAATAGTCGACTTTTAGCGACAACTTCATTAGACAAAATTTGCGGTGGTGTAGGATGCTTTTTCTGTGTCATTGGCATTAATTTGCTATCATGGCAGTTATGCTCATCATAAATCTTTTAAAGTGAATTGCCTATGTTAAATTGGTCAAAAATCGATACTGTGTTGTTAGATATGGATGGCACCTTACTCGATTTGCATTTTGATAATTATTTCTGGCTTACTGTTATTCCCGAGCAATATGCACGTAAACATAAAATCAGTTTAGACGCAGCAAAAGCTGACATTTTGCACCGTTATCAACAAGTTCACGGACAAATTAATTGGTACTGTTTAGATTATTGGCAACAGCAACTTGATTTACCAATTATGGCGCTAAAACGTGAGATTCAACATTTAATCAGAATTCGTGAAGATGTTCCGCCTTTCTTAACTGAACTGAGAAAAGCAGGCAAGCAATTGATCATGCTTACTAACGCGCACCCAGATTGTGCCATGTTAAAGTTTGAACATACTGCTATCGATAATTACTTAGACGGGGTGATCTCAACTCACCAATATGGCGTGAGTAAAGAGCATCAACCATTATGGCAACAAGTCCACCAAGAATGGCAGTTTGATAAGGAACGGACTTTATTTGTGGACGACAGCCCTGCCGTACTAGATGCGGCAAAAGAGTTTGGTATCGGCCATATACTTGCGGTTGCCAACCCTGATAGTCAGCAACCGCATAAGCAATTTGATGGCTTTTTATCGACCATCGATTTTCGCGAGTTTATCCCCGTTAAATAATTACTTCGGGTAACGCTGCTCTAAGCCTTGGTATACAAGTTTTGCAAAATCTGCATGCTCTGTATCGAGGCTTTTTACCACTTCAACTAAGTGCTCGTTATCTTCTTGGCCATTCCACACTTTGATATAACTACCGTCTTTGTAGCCATGATCTTGGCGGAAGAAGTTCAAGGTATTTTTACCAACGTAGCCACGGTATAAATCATCGATATCCATACCAATTTGCGCCATACAACCTGCAAATGCAGCGGCATTAAAACTCTTTTCAGCAACAGCTGATGCGGCTAATAATTCGAGTGTTTGTTTAAAATCATCGGCTTGAACTGGTGCACTTAACTCAGCTTCAAGTTGCGCAGCCAACTGCTCATAGCTGGTTTCACCATCAATACGTAAAGATAAACCAAAATGGAAAATATCAACTAACTCTAAAATAACTTGTTCTGTATCTGGGGTTTGTTTTTTCCACCACTTCCAACCGTAGTGATCAAGCATTTCAGCACACTCAACCCAAATTGCACGATACCATTCAAAACCTTGGCTAAACCATTGCTCATGAACTTTGGTATTCATCGCATTTTGCATTTCGAGCATAACAACGAGTTTTTGTAAATTAGCAGACATTCTTTATCCCAACTTGCATTTTTTATTTGCCTATATACTACAGTTAAATTTGAGTTTGATGTAGGTAAAGATGAAATAAATCCCGCAACAATCAGGTCATCTTTGCAGTTGATAAAAATAACCGAGGAAGCCCATGTTTAAATCCCTATTCATTAGTGTACTGTTTGTACTATCAAGCCACGTTATCGCTGCAACTGCGACCAATATTGCCGAGTCAGCAGAGCAAGTTAGTCCGTTATTACCTGGCTTAACGGTGCCAAATGTTGAATTGAAAGACCAATACGGTAAAACCGTCTCGCTCGCTGAGCGCTTTAAAGAGAAAACCACTGTGCTGATTGTTTATCGTGGTGGCTGGTGTCCATATTGTTCAAAGCAATTGGCCAGCGTGCAAAAAATTGAGAAAGAATTAGCAAATTTAAACGCGCAATTAATTGCCGTTTCACCAGATAGCCCTGAAAAACTCGCTGAAACAAAAATTACAGCTCCTAGCTATCAATTGCTTTCTGACGACAGCCTCACTTTGGCGCAAACGTTAGGTCTAGCGTTTTACTTAGATGACAAAACAGCAAAGATTTACCGCAATAAGCTTGGGGTTAACTTTGTCTCGTTAGAGGGTGAAGCGAAAGTAGCACTGCCAGTACCCGCAGTATTCGTGATAGATACAAATGGGTTAGTTCATTTTCAATACGCCAACCCAAATTACAAAGTCCGCTTAACAGAAGATTTATTACTAGCCGCTGTTAAATCAGTTAGCGAGCAATAATTTAGTAATCGATAAGCAGACCATGCGTCTGCTTATCGGCCTTGTGTAAATTCTTGCCAAGATTCAATTAAATCAACAAAGTCTTCAAAACCACAGCCACTGCACAGGCCTTCTTCTTCAAGCATTAAATCATCATCTTGGTAGGCAACTAAGTCTTCGTTGTCTTGATGTAATGCATGAGCTTCGAATAGCGCTTCGTCTTTACTTAAGATCAAATCAATTTCTTGACCCTGTAAGGTTAAAGGCTCATGACTGCTCTTAACCGCAGAGATCAACGCTTGCACCATCGCGATTTTTTCTTTGCCGACTTCTTCATTTAGCCAACGGCCAATAACTGCATGCTCAGAGGAGATTTTAATGCGTAAACCGCTAATAGGATCGCGGATAAATTGATATTCCATGGAGGGTACTCATAATACGTTATCTGCTAATTATACCGTTTGCAGCTAAACGTGGCGAGTTTTGTAGCTTTAAAGCAGCACGAGCGCCAACGTGGCGCTCGTGTTTATGCTATTTAAAATAGCTAGACTCTCGATTTGAAACGCGCAGCATCAATAATCGCCCATAGGTATACGATTGGCAGTAAAATAAAGCCAACTGCAACATAAATTAGTGCACCACTAATAACCCATGCTAAAAAGAATGCAATAGCCGCCATTAAACGACCTTGTACCAATTGTCCTAAACCAGGAAAAAAGATATTACATATTGCTGCGATTACATTACCGCCAGAACCTTGCTCTGCCATACTAACCTCTGTAGTTTTTAATGATTATACTTTTAGTAAACACACTTTATGCCAACTTATTATGGCTTACAAATCAAAGCGTTAAAAAGTTACGTTATTTTGATTTTAGTTTTTTTTGCTAAAAATCGGTCAAATTCACAATTTTTATACTTCAATTTTAATGACTTGCCCAAATAGCTGTTTATAAAAACAGTATTTTATTTAGCCTTGCATAAACACCTGTTATACTCCACCCATTATAGATTGAAAAGGCGTAACGATGGACGTTTCTGAATTACTCGATGGCTTAAATGACAAACAACGGGATGCAGTCGCAGCCCCATTGCAAAATATGCTAGTACTTGCAGGTGCAGGTTCTGGTAAAACTCGAGTACTTGTTCATCGCATCGCATGGCTCATGCAAGTTGAGCAAGCTTCTGCATACAGCATCTTTGCGGTAACCTTCACTAACAAAGCCGCGAAAGAAATGCGCACTCGTGTAGAAGAAACCTTAAAAGCACCGGTTGGTGGTATGTGGATTGGTACTTTCCACGGCTTATCTCATCGTATTCTGCGCGCCCATCACCGTGAAGCGAACTTGCCTGAAAGCTTTCAAATTTTAGATTCTGACGATCAACAACGTATGATCAAACGCTTACTTAAAGCGATGAACATCGATGATAAAAAGTGGCCAGCAAAACAATTTGGTTGGTATATCAGCGCGAAAAAAGATGAAGGTCTGCGACCTAAAGACATTCAAGCCTACGATATTAATGAGCAAATGATGCTGAAAGTCTATGCTGCATATCAAGAGGCTTGTGACCGTGCAGGTTTAGTCGACTTTGCAGAAATACTGCTGCGCTGCTACGAAGTACTTAAAAACCACCCAACACTTTTACGTCATTATCAACAGCGTTTTGCCCATATGCTGGTCGACGAGTTCCAGGATACTAATACTATTCAGTATGCCTGGTTAAAATTACTCGCAGGTGACACTAACAGTATTATGATCGTAGGTGATGATGACCAAAGTATCTATGGCTGGCGTGGCGCAAAAATTGAGAATATCAAACGCTTTTTAACTGACTTCGAAGCCGAAACCATTCGCCTTGAACAAAATTACCGTTCAACGGCAACAATCTTGAAAGCATCAAATGCGCTGATCAAAAACAATGCTGAACGCATGGGTAAAAGCCTGTGGACAGACGGCAATGATGGTGAGCCTATTTCTGTTTACGCTGCGTTTAATGAGTTAGACGAAGCGCGCTTTGTCAGCAGCAAACTACGTAGCTGGCTAAATGCAGGTAATGCATTACAAGATGCCGCCATTTTATACCGTAACAATGCGCAATCTCGTGTACTCGAGGAAGCGATGCTACAAGAAGGTTTAAAATACCGTATTTACGGCGGTATGCGCTTCTTCGAGCGCCAAGAGATCAAAGATGCACTTTCGTATTTACGTTTAGTGGGTAACCGTCAAGATGATGCTGCTTTCGAGCGCGTTATTAACACCCCTGCTCGCGGCATTGGTGATAAAACACTAAGCCACATTCGTGATTGCGCGCGCAATGAGTCATTGCCACTTTGGTATGCCGCAAAAGCTATTATCGAGCAGCAGCACTTATCTGGCCGTGCAGCGAGTGCCGTCACTAAATTCTTAGAGCTTGTTGAGCATATCGAAGATAAGATCAGCGATCTCACCTTAGAAGAGCAAGCGAAATACGCCATTCAAAGCTCGGGGTTAATGGCAATGTATCAAGCTGAAAAAGGTGAAAAAGGCCGTGCCCGCGTAGAAAACTTAGAAGAGCTAATTAGTGCTTGTGGTCAATATGAACTCCCAGAAGATGAAGAGTTCAGCTCACCACTACAGGGCTTTTTGGCTTATACCTCACTAGAATCTGGCGAAGGTCAAGCTGACGAGCACGAAGACGCGGTGCAAATGATGACTCTGCACTCAGCAAAAGGCCTAGAATTCCCACTGGTATTTATGGTTGGTGTTGAAGAGGGCATGTTCCCATCACAACAAAGTAATGAAGAGTCTGGTCGTTTAGAAGAAGAACGTCGCCTCTGCTATGTTGGTATGACTCGCGCAATGGAAAAACTATACATTAGCCATGCAGAAAGTCGCCGTTTATACGGACAAGAAAAATACCACAGCCCATCACGCTTTTTACGCGAAATGCCTGAAGACTGTATCGAAGAAATTCGTATTAAAACACAGGTTTCAAGACCACCTGCGGCAGGTCGTTTTAGTCCGTCAGTAACACATGCCGCATTTGAAGATAGCGGCTTTAACTTAGGGCAACGCGTATTACACGCTAAGTTCGGTGCAGGAACCGTACTCAATTACGAAGGTAGCGGCGCACAGTCACGTATTCAAGTGAACTTTGATGACCTAGGCAGCAAATGGCTTGTAACACAGTATGCAAGACTTCAAGCCTTATAATGAGTATATAACAGCACTGTGTAATGAGCTGGTGATTGCAAAGCATCGCCAGCTTGTCTTTGTGCAAGGCAGCGAAACTTGGTGCTATCAGTTTGCAAACCAATTAGCGCTTAAAAATACCTATGTTTTCAGTAGCAACTCATTATTAGCAAATAGTGAGTTTCCAAAACATGCTCACCAAATTCTTGGTCAAGAGTTTCATCACGCAATTTTTGATGGTTTTAGCGGTTTATATGCCGATAAACTAGCCGCGCTTGCAGGTACCGTAAAAGCAGGCGGTGTACTGATATTATTGCTGCCCGATGACGATAAGTGGCAAGACCCAGCACTCACAAGTATCACCTCTTATGGCGAAGAGGTTAAACACAGCTTTTTTAATCAGCGCTTTTTCGCCAAGCTAAAATTGCAGCCACATTATTTTACTGAGCACTCGCTTCCTAGTTACCAATCAATTTCGCCAGCAAATGCTGAGATAAATTATCAGCAACAACAAGCATGTGTAGAGCAAATTATTAAAACCGCGACAGGGCGCGCTAATCGTCCTTTCGTGATCAGTGCAGACCGAGGTCGTGGTAAGTCAGCTGCTTTAGGGCTTGCAGCAGCATGTCTTCAAGATAAAAAAATCCTTATTTGTGCCACCCAAGCCAAAGCCGTACAAACAAGCTTTAAACATTTAGCCGCTGAGCTTGGTGTTAGCAAAGAGCAAAACTGTAAGCAGCTAGCTAACCTTAGCTATATTGCGCCAGATACACTGCTAAACGAAAAACCTGATTGCGATCTGTTATTTGTCGACGAAGCAGCAGCGATTCCGGTTCCTATGCTATTGCAGATCCTAAAAAGTTATCCACGGATCGTATTTGCCAGCACTATGGTTGGTTATGAAGGAAATGGGCGTGGTTACACGTTACGTTTTTTACATTACTTACGTAGCCAATATAAATCGCTAAAGGCAGTTACTCTGGATGAACCTATTCGTTTTGCTAAACGTGACCCCCTCGAAAATAGCCTACGCGAACTATTACTACTCGATGCAAAGTACCTAGAAGCGCAAAGTGGTAATTCTTACCAATTTGAAAGCATAAGCAAAGAGCAACTCATTAATGATGAGCAGCTGCTTAGCCAAATTATGGCGCTATTGGCGTTAGCTCATTATCAAACTACGGTAAACGACTTACGCCAATTGCTTGATGCCCCAGAGTTACAACTATCGATCTGCAAACAAGAAAGTACATTAAAAGCCGTTTGCTTAATTGCTATTGAGGGTGGCTTAACACCAGAAATCGCAGAGCAGGTTATAAGAGGAAAGCGTCGGCCACATGGTCATTTAATGGCGCAAACTCTGACTCAATTGAGCCGAAATACAGAAGACTTGTGTAAACACTCAGCGAGAGTCGTGAGAATAGCTGTTGCACCTGAATGTCATCAACAAGGTATTGGCTCAGCCCTGTTAAACTACTGCGAAAGCCAATTAAATAATTGCAGTTATTTTGGTGCCAGCTTTGGCGCCAATGCAGCGTTAGTTAAGTTTTGGCAAAGTAATGGCTTTAATGTTGTTAAGCTTGGATTTAGTCATGACAAAGCAACGGCTGAACATGCTGCTTTAGTGATTAAAGCGTTAGATAAGCAAACTTCAGATAGCGCAGAACTCTTTATAGAGGAGTTTAAGCAAGACCTGTCTTTGCAACTCCTTGGTCACTTTAGCTCGCTTCCTTGGCAGCTTATTGCAGAGCTATTCAAAAGCTTACCAAAAAGTGACTATTCTCCTGCCTTAGATGCAAGAGCTGAGCGACTGTTAATTGGTGATATTAACCTCTTCCAAGTGCAGCCATTGCTATGGCAAATGATTTGGAGCACACCAATTAGTCTAAATTTATTAGATGAACATACAAAATTCATCCTTATTCGACTAGTATTACAGCAAACCTCTGTAAATAGCTTAATCGATGAAGCCGGTTTTACAGGTAAAAAAGACTTAGACTCACAGTTCAAAACCGCAGTGCAAGGTTGGTATGCTCACTATAAATCACTTCAAAATCACAGCCATTAAGTGTTTATGTATTTATACCTTGCTGCTATCTCAGATAGCTTTAGCTGAACACGCACAGCCTACCATTAAACTAGGCATGTCCACTGCACTCACAGGACCGGCAAAGCAAATAGGCGAACAACTGGCGCTTGGCAGTAATATTTACTTTAATAAAATCAACAAAGAAAACGGTATTAATGGGCAAAGTATCGATCTGATATTAGCTGATGATGGCTACGAGCCAAAAAATACCGTAGTGAATACCCGCGAGTTTTTATTTGATCGAAAGATCCATGCAATTTTTGGCTCTATGGGCACACCAACAGCTCATGCAATTAAACCTTTACTGGATAGGCACCGCATTCCTTTTCTAATGCCATTTACAGGCGCTGATTTTTTACATAACAGCTCAATGCCAAATGTATTTAATCTTCGAGCGAGCTACCAAGATGAAGCCATAGAGCAGATTAATTATTTCGTGAAAGAGCGTAAGCATGAAAAAATTGGCTTGATGATCCAAGCCGATGAGTTTGGCTATATGGTAGAAAACAACCTTGTTAATGCGTTAAAAATACATGGTATTAAACCTGTAGAAGTCGCTCGGTTTAAGCGCAATAGTGATGATATTTCAAAAGCTTTAGCGCTTCTAAAAGAAAGTAAAGCAACCGCAATTTGTTTAGTCGGCACTTACGAGCCTCTCGCTGAATTCATTAATGCAGCAAACAAACAAAGCTTCAACCCAGATTATACTTCGGTGTCTTTCGTTTCGAGCCATGATTTATATCAGCGAGTTAAACAGCCCGCCAACATTATGGTCACTGAAGTGGTTCCCGACCCTAATAACTGTAAAAACCCTTGGTGTAAGCAGTTTATTGAAGATATCGAGCCTTATCACACGAGTGCAAATAGAATTATATTTGAAGGTTATTTGAATGCCGTTGCCTTGGTTAGCGCTGCCCAAAAATGCCCAACGCCACTAAACAATCAATGTCTGCTGACCGAGCTAAATCATCTCTTTACTGACACATCAGATTTCGCTGATCTATTTAACACTCACACTGCGGGAAATAACAAAAAAATCTACCGCTCATATTTTAAAAGTAATTAGGTTAAACTACGACTAAATTACAATAATGTTCTATGCTATAGAGACTTAACAAGGCTTTGAGGGAAATATGGATCTGATTAATTTTCGAGTTGGCCAAAAGACCATTTCACTAAAAATTCTCGATATTCTTCTAACTGAGCGTTACGAAGGAAATTTAACGTCGTTGCCAAATGAAAATAAAAGCTTCATTGGGGTTAAAGATTATATGGAAACCCCAACGCCTATCTTTGATTTAGGAATTGTATTAAACAATCACTCAACCAAAGAGACCAATAGCGAATTATCTGACCTTTTAGTCGAAAGAGAAAAAGACCATTTAGATTGGCTAGATGCCTTAGAAAATAGCCTAGTAACAGGTGCACCTTTTACAAAAGCCACAGATCCAGACAAATGCGCTTTTGGTCGCTGGTATAACAATTTTGAAACCGATAACGAAGACTTACAAAGTATCTTAGCCAAGTTTGATAAGCCACACCGTGAATTACATGCCATGGCCGGTGAATTATTAGAATTACAAAAGAGCCAACCTCACGACAAAGTAATCAGCTTATTTGCAGAGAAAAAGCGCCAAACATTCAACCAACTTATTAGACTGTTTGAATCGGCACGTGAGCAGATCATTCTTGATTATAAGCCTATCATCATCTTCACCACAAAAGATGGCGTAACACCTCATATAGGCCTTCTAGTCGACAAAGTAGAAGACAACATCAACGTGAAGAAAGAAGATATCAAACCATTAGACCAACTTACCTCTGTGGGTTTTGATGTTGATCCGCAAACTAAAAACATGATGCGCGGACTAATCAAAATGAAGCATAAACACAGCTTATTATTAGACCCAAGCGCCATTTTCCGCCCTGAGCACCTCATGCGCCACGAAGCAGAAGAAACCGAAGAGTATGGGCTTTTTTAGTCGCTAGTTAGCGAGTTAGAAAGAGTAAAGTTAGCGAGGGGAAAGTTTTGAGGTCTGGCGTAGGTTGGGTAGAGCGAAGCGAAACCCAACACAGAGCTATCAGCTTTCAGCCGTCAGCGATCAGCCGCGCGGTGTGGGTGTCTGGTGCTGCGTCTTCCTCTGCTCTAGGTTTTAGGTTCTAGGCTCTAGGCTCTAGGTAAAGTGTACTTGTAGGAATGGCTTTAGCCGCGAATGTGTTTGTTAAGGTCTGGATTCGGCACTGAAGTACCTCCTACTGGGTTTTGTTGCTGAGGGTGACTCTGTACTAAACAAACCAACAGTTCAACTTTACCCTTGCTAACTAACAACTCGCTAACTATTTAGCCATGAATGTGTTTGTTATAGTCTAGATTCGGCACTGAATTGCCTCCTACGCGGGGTTGTTGGTGAGGGTGACTCTGTACTAAACAACACCACAGTTCAACTTTACCCTTGCTAACTAGCAACTCGCTAACTGACGTTGGGTTTCGCTGCGCTCTAACCAACCTACCTGGCTGATGTCTGATAGCTTAAACGCAAAAAAGCCCGACT
>NZ_PNCP01000070.1:0-18765 GCF_005886115.1 Pseudoalteromonas sp. S4492 | reverse complement strand
TGTGAAACGCCCAAAGGGTTGGTTTAAAAGCGATTTATACTGCGTTATTGATTTTAACAATAGAACCACTATTATTTGCAATCAATGCCTTGCCTAAATCGCTTTTAATTCCAACTGAAACTCGCATCTTGAGGTGGTTTGGGTATATTAACTTTGCTTTAACACTTTAATCGTAAACAGCTTTGTTAATTTTAGCTATTCGTCCCTCATGTGTTGTGTCAGCCCCCATAAAAAAGGATAATAGAGCCGTTTTTATTCTCGTGAGGCACGCATGACAGAGTATGTCTTGTTATTGATTGGCACTGTGCTAGTCAACAACTTCGTTTTAGTTCAATTCTTAGGTTTATGCCCTTTTATGGGTGTATCGGGTAAGTTAGATACCGCGATTGGTATGTCTTTAGCCACAACCTTTGTACTTACACTTGCCTCCGTGACCAGTTATCTGGTGAATCATTATATTTTGATCCCGCTGGATATCGCGTTTTTACGTACCATGAGCTTTATTTTAGTGATTGCTGTTGTCGTGCAATTTACCGAAATGGTGGTGAGAAAAACCAGCCCGACACTTTATCGCTTATTAGGGATTTTCTTACCGCTTATCACCACCAACTGTGCGGTATTAGGTGTTGCCCTACTTAATATCAAAGAAGACCACTCATTTTTACAATCTGCTGTATACGGCTTTGGTGCCGCTGTCGGCTTCTCTATGGTGTTAATACTGTTTGCCGCATTACGTGAGCGCTTAGCCGCGGCTGATGTCCCTGCTCCTTTTAAGGGTGCTTCAATTGCGATGATCACCGCAGGCCTTATGTCGATGGCCTTTATGGGTTTTACAGGATTAGTGAAGTTTTAATATGACCTTGTTTTATGCTTTGATAGCGTTAGGTTCATTAGCGCTTATATTTGGTTTAATTTTAGGTTTTGCTGCCGTGCGTTTTCGCGTTGAGAGCAACCCTATTGTTGACCAAATTGATACCATTTTACCGCAAACACAGTGTGGCCAATGTGGCTACCCTGGTTGTCGTCCCTATGCAGAAGCGATTGCCAATGGTGACGAAATCAATAAGTGCCCACCAGGCGGCGAAGCCACGGTAAAAAAACTCGCTGATTTAATGGGTGTTGAGGCAAAACCGCTGGCTGGCGGTGAGCAAGCAGAGCCAATTAAAACAGTTGCCTATATTCGAGAAGATGAATGTATTGGCTGTACTAAATGTATTCAAGCCTGCCCTGTTGATGCCATTGTCGGCGCAACCCGCCAAATGCACACTGTATTAATCGATGAATGTACCGGTTGTGACTTATGTGTTGAACCATGCCCTGTAGACTGTATTGATATGCTGCCTGTTAAAGAAACCAAACAAACCTGGAAATGGCAATTAAACGCAATCCCTGTGACTCAGGTAGATTAGGAGCACAGATGGAAAAGCTAATAGATCAAATTAAACAAGGTAAAGTGTGGCCATTTCCTGGTGGTATTCACCCACCGGGTCAAAAACAACAATCAACAACGCAAGCCATTGCAAGACTGCCGCTACCAGACAAACTTGTTGTATCACTAAAACAACACATTGGTGCTAACGGTAAGCTGATTGTTGAAAAAGGCCAGCAGGTTCTTAAAGGTCAAGCATTAACTAAACCAAGCGGCAATTGGTCTGTGCCTGTGCACGCGCCAACATCTGGGCTGATCAGCGATATTTGTCCAATGCCGTCAGCTCATCCATCAGCGTTGCCTGAGCTTAGCGTTATTATTGAACCCGATGGTGAGGATAACTGGTGCGAGCTTAACCCTGTGACTGATGCCAAAGCACTGTCGCATGATGAACTTGTTGATGTTATTCATCAAAGCGGTATTGCCGGTATGGGCGGCGCAGGTTTCCCAACCTATGTAAAAGCAGATACACGTAAAGCCATTGAGTTTTTAATTGTTAATGCCGTTGAGTGTGAGCCTTATATTACCGCTGATGACATGCTAATGCGCGAACATGCCGATGGCATAGTTGCCGGTATTGAATTAATGCAGCAGCTGTTAAGTCCACAGCTGACAATTATTGGTATTGAAGATAATAAACCCGATGCCATTGCAGCCATGAAACAAGCTGCACAACATAACGACAGCATCATAGTGCAAACAGTACCAACGATTTACCCTTCTGGCGGTGAAAAACAGCTAATTAAACTGCTAACGGGCAAAGAAGTCCCAAGTGGCAGTATTCCTGCCGATATTGGTATGCTGGTGCAAAATGTCGGTACCTTGTTTGCGGTAAATCAAGCCGTATATGAAGGTAAACCTCTTATAGAGCGTGTAGTAACGGTAACCGGTAACACCATTCACAAACAAGGTAATGTGTGGGCTTTACTAGGCACCGAAATTAAACATTTATTAGACTGCCAAGGCTTTTCACCGGTTCCACAACAACGTGTGGTCATGGGCGGTCCAATGATGGGCTTTACTCTACCTACCGTGCGCATTGGTGTGGTTAAAACAACGAACTGTATTTTAGCGCCAGATCACCAAGAACTTGCTGAGCCGGGTGATGAAAAAGCCTGTATTCGTTGTAGCGCCTGTGCTGACGCCTGCCCTGCTTCATTGTTACCTCAGCAATTACAATGGTTCGCTAAGTCAAAAGAATACGACAAACTCAACGAGCACAACTTATTCGATTGTATTGAATGCGGTGCCTGTGCTTATGTATGCCCAAGTGAAATCCCCTTGGTACAGTACTATCGCGTTGCCAAAGCCGAAATTAAAGAGCAGCAAGCAGAGCAAATCAAAGCAGAGCGAGCAAAAGAGCGTTTTGAAGCACGTAAAGAGCGCTTAGAGCGCGAACAAGAAGAGCGTCAAAAACGCCACAAACGTAAGCCGGCTGCTAAGTCAGATGACGAAAAACAAAAAGTGGCCGATGCACTCGCCCGAGTTAAAGCTAAATCTGATGATACAGACAGCAAATCAGCCGTAGCCGCAGCTATTGCCCGTGCAAAAGCGAAAAAGCAAGGTGCAGAGCTTGAGCCTGATAACTCTGAAGTAGCTAAAGAACGTGCAGCGCGTAAAGAACAGGCACGTAAATACAAAGAGCAAAAAGCACTAGAGCAAGGTGAAGAAAGCGTCGATAAAGACGATAAAAAGTCTGCGGTTGCTGCCGCTATTGCCCGTGCTAAAGCGAAAAAAGCGGCACAGGCTACTGAGAGTCAAGCTGAAGCTGAAGAAGCAGCACCAGTTGATGACAAAAAAGCCGCTGTTGCTGCCGCTATCGCCCGTGCTAAAGCGAAAAAAGCGGCACAGGCTACTGAGAGTCAAACTGAAGCTGAAGAAGATAGCGCGCCAGTTGATGATAAAAAAGCCGCTGTTGCAGCTGCTATCGCGCGTGCTAAAGCGAAAAAAGCAGCGCAAGCTGCTGAGAATCAAACTGAAGCTAAAGAAGATAGCGCACCGGTCGATGACAAAAAAGCTGCTGTTGCTGCTGCAATCGCGCGTGCTAAAGCGAAAAAAGCGGCGCAAGCTGCTGAAAATAAAACTACAGCTGAAGCAGATAACGCACCAGTTGATGACAAAAAAGCTGCTGTTGCAGCTGCTATCGCCCGTGCTAAAGCGAAAAAAGCAGCACAAGCTGCTGAGAATCAAACTGAAGCTGAAGAAGATAGCGCGCCAGTTGATGACAAAAAAGCTGCCGTTGCTGCCGCTATCGCTCGCGCCAAAGCAAAAAAAGCCGCTAAAGAGCAAGCACAGAGTGACGATTCTTCAGAGCAAATAAATGATTCAAATGATGAGGCTGATGCCAAGCCGCAGTCTGATGCTCCTGAATCTAGCGAAGATAAGAAAAAAGCTGCCGTTGCTGCCGCTATCGCTCGCGCCAAAGCGAAAAAAGCCGCTAAAGAGCAAGCGCAGAGTGTCGAATCATCAGAACAACTTGATGATTCAAGCGATACGGATGATTCTAAACCGCAGGTTGATGAACCTGAGTCTAGCGAAGATAAGAAAAAAGCAGCGGTCGCACGTGCCATTGCAAGAGCTAAAGCGAAAAAGTTACAACAAGAAGGAAACGATAAGTCATGAAACTAACCATGGCGAGTTCGCCGCATAATCATAGCCATAAATCATTAAGCCGATTAATGATGACAGTGATTGCTGCGTGTATTCCAGGCTTAATCGCGCAAGTTTTCTTCTTTGGTAGCGCTGTGTTAATTCAGCTTGTTCTCGCGCTAATTACAGTTAGCGCCTGTGAAGCCGCTGTTTTACTGCTTCGTAAACGCAAAGTTTGGCCAACACTTAGTGATGGCAGTGCATGGTTAACGGGCGTATTACTGGCGTTGAGTATTCCGCCTTTAGCGCCTTGGTGGATCATTGTAATTGGCTGTATGTTCGCAATTGTTATTGTAAAACAGCTTTATGGCGGCCTTGGCTTTAATTTATTTAACCCTGCTATGGCAGCTTATGTATTACTACTTGTATCGTTTCCGGTGCAAATGACCAGCTGGTTACCTGTTAGTGATTTACTTGCATCTCCGATCAGCTTCTCACAACAGCTGTCTGTTATTTTCAATGGCTTTACCAGCGCTGGATTTAGTGTCGATCAGTTACGTGTAGCGATTGATGGCACAACCATGGCAACACCGCTTGATACCGTTAAAACGGATGTCGCCCATCACCTAACGGTGGCTGAGAGTATGAGTAAACCTCTTTTTAATGACTGGTTTGGTCTTGGCTGGGGCTGGGTTAACCTCGGCTTTTTAGTGGGTGGGCTTTATTTATTAAAGGCTAACATCATTAATTGGCATATCCCTGTTAGCTTTTTAGCCTCATTAGCCGTGTGCAGTGGTATTGGTTATATTGCAGCCCCGGGCACAGAGCCGGGCGTGGTATTTCACTTATTCAGTGGTGCGACCATGTTAGGGGCATTCTTTATTGCTACCGATCCTGTTTCTGCATCTACCACAAATAGAGGTCGTTTAATTTACGGCGCGTTAATTGGTCTACTTGTTTACTTAATTCGTACTTTCGGTGGTTACCCTGATGCAGTGGCATTTAGTGTATTGCTGTTAAATATGGCGGTGCCTTTAATTGATTACTACACGCAACCACGTACTTACGGCCATGGGGTGAAATAATGATCCTTTCCTCAATGACTAAAAACGGCGCTATTCTTACTGCATTTGCGCTCATTACCACAGGCACTGTGGCCCTGACTCATAGCCTGACTGCTGAGCGTATTGAAGAGCAAGAAAAGCAACAACTTGCAGAGCAGCTGCAACAAGTACTTGATGCCCATCATTATGACAATCAACTATACAAAGATTGTGTCGTGATCACCGATGAGCGCCTTGGGCCACGTCCAGAGCAAATAATCTACCGCGCCTACAAAGATAATAAGCCGTATGCTTTAGTAATGCGCCATGTAACACCAAGTGGTTATAGCGGCGATATCAACTTATTAACGGCGGTTTTTGCCAATGGTGAAATAGCGGGTGTTCGTGTCACTAAGCACGAAGAAACACCGGGCCTTGGCGATAAAGTTGAGGTCAAAAAATCAGACTGGATCACCCTTTTCAAAGGCCAAAGTGTACTTTCTGAAGATGACAGCCGCTGGGCTGTTAAAAAAGATGGTGGCCAATTTGATCAATTTACAGGTGCAACCATTACACCGCGTGCCGTTGTCGGCTCAGTAAAACAAGCTGTGCTGTTTGCCCAAGCTGAATTTGATAATCTGTTTGCTGCACCAAACACCTGTCAAGGAGCCAAGTAATGAGCCAAGTTAAAACCTTATTTAAAGATGGTATGTGGGCTAATAACCCTGCCCTTGTGCAGTTATTAGGCTTATGCCCGCTACTTGCCGTTACTTCTACGATTACCAATGCATTAGGCCTAGGTTTAGCAACGTTATTAGTACTGGTTGGTTCTAACGTCACCGTATCGATTGTGCGTAACTGGGTGCCTAAAGATATTCGTATTCCTGTTTTTGTGATGATCATCGCAGGCTTTGTAACCATCGTGCAGCTAATGATGAATGCCTATACATTTGGGCTTTATCAATCATTGGGGATTTTTATTCCACTGATTGTTACCAACTGTGCCATTATCGGTCGCGCAGAAGCATTCGCCTCTAAAAATACCGTGCCACTTTCAGCCTTTGACGGACTGATGATGGGACTTGGCTTTATGTTAGTTTTAGTGGTGCTAGGGGCAATGCGTGAACTTATTGGTCAAGGTACGCTGTTTGATGGTGCTGATTTATTATTAGGGCCATGGGCTGCTGCACTTCGAATTGAAGTATTTAGTTTTGATAACCAATTTTTATTAGCTATCTTACCACCGGGTGCCTTTTTAGGACTTGGTTTACTGATTGCTGCAAAAAATGTCATTGATACACAAATAAAATCTAAGCAAGTTGTTACTCCAGAAGTAGAAAAAGGCCCAAGAGCCCGAGTAACAAGTTTAACTTAAAGGAGAGCACGCACCGTCACTGCGTGCTTTACGCCACCATGAATAAAGAAAAACGCTATGAGATCTTATCTCGTCTACGTGAGCAAAACCCGCACCCAGAAACAGAGCTTGAATACTCAAGCCCGTTTGAGTTATTAGTTGCGGTTACCTTATCAGCACAGGCAACAGATGTGGGTGTTAATAAGGCAACCCGTAAGTTATTCCCTGTTGCTAACACGCCTCAAGCGATTCTTGATTTAGGCCTTGAAGGCCTTCGTGATTACATCAAGACCATTGGTTTGTTTAATTCTAAAGCCAACAATGTCTATAAAATGTGTGAGATTCTGGTCAATAAACATAACTCAGAAGTACCAGAGAATCGTGAAGCACTTGAAGCATTACCGGGTGTTGGCAGAAAGACTGCAAATGTTGTTTTAAACTGTGCCTTTGGCTGGCCGACTATTGCTGTTGATACGCATATTTTCCGCGTATCTAACCGCACTAAGTTTGCTATGGGTAAAGATGTAGTTGCTGTAGAACAAAAATTAGAAAAAGTGGTACCTAAAGAATTTAAAGTCGATGTACACCACTGGTTAATCCTGCACGGTCGCTATGTGTGTACTGCTCGTAAACCTAAGTGCGGCAGCTGTATTATCGAAGACTTGTGTGAGTTTAAAGAAAAGACTGAGTAGTTAAAGTCTACTCTAAGACAAACAATTTTAAGGTGATGTTGCTCACCTTTTTCTATCACCTCAGTAAGTTCATTTTGCAGATTGTGCCAAACACAAGGTTTGGCACAATAAGCCTAGCCATTATCGCTGGTTTTGGCTCACCTGCTTTTTAATAAACTCTCGCGTATCTCTTAACAGCGCCACTCTTGCTGGTTCGTGAACATACATCATGTGACCACCATGATAATAATGATAGTCAATTTTATCAGCGTATATACCGTGTCTGTTTAAGGTGTATTCTGCATCAAAAAATGGCGTGACAATATCGTAATACCCTGAGGCAACCATCACTTTCATTTGTGGATTACTGCGAAGCACGTAAGATAAATCCGGCGCAGTATTGACGTAGGTTGGCTCCCAGCCTTGTCCATCAGGCGCTGTGCGCCAGCGCCAGTTATCTGATAGCTCAGGGTCACCTGGGTTTAAGTATTTTCTTTTCCACTGTACGTTTAAATCTGTACGCATGTATTTCATCAGTGCCGCTTTATATGCCGGTCCTATCACTTTTGACGCATCTTGTTTAGGAGCCGCAGTTAAATCGTCTCTTTCATCAAGCTTATAACGTCCATCAAGGAAGCCTACTGCGACACCCTCATCACGCAATAACTCTTTAGCGAATCTAAAAGCGTTAATGCGTAAATCAACCTGCTCAATATATTGTTTGCTTAGCCCTGTATAACGGTGAAGACCGTCAACAATTCGCGTTCTGTCAGCTTTACTAAGGGCATTACCCTTAAATAATGCTGGTAGTAATTCATCAACTGCAAATTGTCGGCTCGCATCTATAAACGCTTCAAAATTTCCTGATGTGTCTACTTTTTTATGATACCAAGCAGTTGCAGCAAGTGTGGGTATGTAGGTGATGTAAGAAATGATGTTGTCATCAACATAAGGGCTTGAACCTTGATAGTCTAAAGCTTGTGACACAAAAATAATGCCATTTACATTAATCAAGTGTTTATCCATAAGCACTTTAGAAACCGCAGCAGCTCGAGTTGTTCCATAGCTCTCTCCCAATAAAAATACGGGTGCATTCCAGCGATTTTCTTTTGTTAGCCACTGGGCAATAAAATCAGCGATAGAAGATGCATCTTCTTTCAAGCCCCAAAATGCTTTGCTCTCAGTGTCACCTAAAGCGCGCGAGTAACCTGTACCAACAGGGTCCACAAACACCATATCAGTCACATCAAGTATCGTCTCAGGCGCATCTTTTAATTCGTAAGGAGCCAATCCAGGAGCCGTTGCATCGCTTGGTACCACGACTCGTTTCGGACCATAAGCGCCCATATGTAACCAATTAGACGATGAGCCCGGGCCACCATTCCAGATAAATGTGACGGGTCTGTTCTTGTTGTCATCTGCGGCTATGTAATCAAACGAAAAGATAGCAGCTTTAGGCTCTTCGTTTTTGTTTAACAAATAAGTTTCACCGGCTACAGCTTTGTATTTCAGCTTTGTACCATTAAAGGTGCCTTTATGCTGGGTCACAAATTTAGTGGCTTCGGGTATCGACTTTTTATTGTTTGAATCTGAGACTTCATCTGCATTAACTGCGTTCGTACAAAACGCAAACAATGTAGAGATGACTACAATTTTGAAATTGGCAACATACGCCATGTTTTATTCTCCCTAGCATGTTTATCTTTATTTTTATCTGTATCTGTATCTGGCTTGAGTGGCTTTATCGCTGAGTGCTCAATTAACCTTTTACTTAAGCATTACTTTTACAGTAAGAACATGTAATTTCAACTATCTGCGATTAACACGAAAAAAGTATAATCAGTATCGGAACAAAAAATATCAGCGTAATCATTTCACAAGCTTCCATCCTTTCGTTATGCTGTTGAGTAATGTGAAATTTTTTATATGAGTTGCTATGTTACCTTTACTTCGTATCTTGTTAATTGAACAAGATCCTGCCACCTTAAAAGAGCTTTCAACGAACCTAGAAAAAACAATCCCTAATTTTGAGCGAAGTGATGTTGATATCGACATTATTGAGTGCATAGAGCTCAAGCAGGCGTTGAAATATGTAGAGGAAGATGGCGATATTCAAGCTGTGGTACTTAGTTGGGATGTACTGAACAATGGCGAGCGCACCTATAGCCGTTTTATCGAGCAATTAAAAGGCATACGCCTTGAGCTGCCTGTTTATGTTATTGGTGACGATACGAAAGGCTTGGAAATAGTTAACGAGTCAGAAGAAATTGAATCTTTCTTTTTCAAAGATGAGGTCATTTCAGACCCTGAAGCGATCTTGGGCTATATGATCAATGACTTTGATGATCGTTCAGAAACGCCATTTTGGACCGCCTACCGTCGTTATGTGGGTGAATCGAACGATTCATGGCACACACCTGGTCACAGTGGCGGTGCTAGCTTTAGAAATTCTCCGTATATTAAAGACTTTTATCAGTTTTATGGCCGTAACGTGTTTGTTGGCGACCTGTCGGTTTCTGTCGACTCGCTTGGCTCATTATCAGACAGCACCAACACTATAGGCCGCTCTCAAGAATCAGCGGCGGCGACATTTGAAGTAAAACATACTTACTTTGTTACCAATGGGTCATCCACTTCAAATAAAATTATTTTGCAAACTTTACTGCGTAAAGGCGATAAGGTGATCATCGACCGAAACTGTCATAAATCAGTACATTACGGCATTTTGCAGTCGGCTAGTTTACCTATTTACTTATCGAGTATTTTAAATCCTAAATATGGTATCTTCGCGCCCCCTTCATTGGCTGACATTAAGCAAGCGATTGAACAAAATAGCGATGCTAAATTACTGGTTTTAACCGGCTGTACCTACGATGGTCTGCTTAGCGATTTAAAACAAGTAGTTGAATTTGCACATCAGCACGGTATTAAAGTGTTTATCGACGAAGCGTGGTTTGCTTACTCGCTTTTCCATCCAAGTTTACGCCACTACTCAGCTATTAATGCTGGCGCAGACTATGTTACCCATTCGGCACATAAAGTGGTTTCAGCGTTCTCTCAGGCGTCTTATATTCATGTTAACGACCCTGATTTCGATGCCGATTTCTTCCGTGAGATCTACAGTATTTACGCCAGTACCTCGCCAAAATATCAGCTCATTGCCTCGCTGGATGTATGCCAAAAGCAATTAGAAATGGAAGGTTATAAATTACTGAATGCTCTGTTGAATCACGTTGCTGAGTTTAAGCAGCAAATGGCTTCACTGAAACATATTAAAGTGCTCGATAAGCAAGATTTCATGGATATATTCCCACATTTTAGTGGCGATAACATGGGTCACGACCCATTGAAGATTCTTATCGATATTAGTGAGTTACCGTATTCATTAAAGGATATTCATAAATTCCTGTTAGATGAAATTGGCCTTGAAATCGAAAAATATACACACAGCACCATTTTAGTTTTACTGACTCTTGGCGGCACACGCTCAAAGATTATTCGCCTTTACAATGCGCTGAAGAAACTCGATAGCGGTAAAGTAAAACTTGCCACTTCAATGAGGCGCACACGCCTACCAGAGAATCTACCCGCTATAGACTTAGCCTGTATTCCTAGTGATGCATTCTATGGCGAACGTGAATCTGTACCAATTAGCAAAAGTAACAACCGAATTTGTGCCGGATTAGTGACGCCTTATCCTCCTGGTATCCCGCTTTTAGTGCCGGGGCAACATATCACTAATGAGCATATCGAATATCTTAAAGAGTTGGCGGGTCAGGGCCTGACAATTCAAGGGAGCTTTGATGGCGAAATTTATGTACTAAAAGGTAAAGTGAAAAGCTAAACGTACGTTTAAACCTGAAATACCTCATTGTTATGCAGCAATCCCTATTTATTGCTGCATAACATCACCCTTTTCATATCAAACACTTTGTCTCAATGCTACTGTGCATGCAATCGAAATAATTTATAATCCATTTTTGATAATTCTAATGCGCAGCCTTAAACCATGCTGCGTTATTGAAATTGTGCGAATTTAAAGACAAAAAAGAGGATGCTAATAATGCGCTTATTACACACAATGCTTCGCGTTGCTGATTTAGATAAATCAATTGAATTTTATACGCAGGTATTAGGTATGAAAGAGCTGCGCCGTGCAGACAACGAAGAGTACCGCTACACCCTTGCTTTTGTCGGTTATGGTGACGAAAAAGATTCGACCGTGCTTGAGCTTACTTATAACTGGGATACAGACAGCTATGATTTGGGTAATGCATATGGTCATATTGCTATCGAGTTTGATGATATTTATAAAGCCTGCAAAGACATTAAAGCTGCTGGCGGTAATGTGAGTCGTGAGCCGGGTCCTGTAAAAGGCGGCACAACTGAAATTGCATTTGTTAAAGACCCTGACGGTTATGCGATTGAGTTAATTCAGAAAAAAGATAACACCACTTTTTGATTCATACCGGCTATTTCAGCGATTGCTGAGATAGCCATTTTGCGAGTGCTTTTTCAAGTTCAGCAAAATTAATTGGCTTTGCGATATGGTCACTGATACCAATTTTTGCGCTTGTTTCGATGTCGTCTTTCATAGCATTAGCACTAACCGCAATAATCGGCGTATCAAAATCTGGCCTTGCAAGTAAGTTTTCGCTGGCAGTTAATCCATCCATCACCGGCATTTGGATATCCATTAAAATCAGTGCGTAATCTTGTGTTAGGGTTTTCTCACAGGCAATTTGTCCGTTTTCTGCCAATTCATAATTTAGACCTAATTGAGTTAAATACTTAGTGATAACAATTTGATTAATCGGGTTATCTTCGGCAATTAATATTGGCTTGTCGACGGCTTTAAAATCGAACTGAGTGTCTTCATCTGATTGGAGTACTTTTGCGCTAGCATCCTGTGGGTTTAGTGATTTAAAATTAACATTAATGGTAAACTCGGTGCCTTTGCCAAGCTCACTGTCGATAGCAATAGTGCCTCCCATCAAATCAATCATCCCCTTACTGATGGCAAGCCCAAGACCGGTCCCTCCATATTCACGAGTGGTGCTATTTTGCGCTTGGACAAAGGGATTAAACAGGGCCGTTATTTTATCTTCAGCGATACCTATGCCTGTATCTTTTACCGATAACACGACGGCTGTCTGGTGTTCATCTCGGCTTTGCAGAGTAAGCGAAAGAATTATCTCTCCTTGATTGGTAAACTTAACGGCGTTAGAGAGCAAGTTAATCAGCACTTGTTTAACACGTATTTCATCACATTCTACATTCAGCGAATGTAATGAGGAGACCTCAAGCCGGCAGCCAACCCCTTTGGCATCACAACTCGGTTTAAATAGTAAGATAAGGTCCTTGCAAAGCGCGACTAAATCACATTGTCGCGACTCGAGCTCTATTTTATTGGCCTCTATTTTTGAAAAGTCGAGAATATCGTTAATCACGGTTAATAACACATCACTACAGTTATTAATTTGCCTTACAAACTCTGCTTGCTCTTGTGTTAGCGTGCTTTTATTGAGTAGCTGCAAAAAGCCCACAATACCATTCATCGGAGTGCGTATCTCATGGCTCATATTGGCTAAGAATTGGCTTTTAACTTGCTCAGAGCGCTCAGCGCGAAGTTTTTCTAATTGTAATGAAGTAATTTGTATATCAATGGTATCAGCCATGCTGCTGAGGGAATCTGCAATATCTTTAAACTCTTGATAATGAAAATCGTCGGTATCTTGTTTGTAATTACCTAATGCATATTCTCGACTAAGAGCAGTAATGCGATTTAGCGGGTTATGGAGTCGTGCCGTCAACCAACGCACTAAGATAAATGAAATAATAGAGAGTCCTACAATTAAAAGGCCTGCCAATATAGCCGTTTGCTTTACAGCGCTGGTGTAGGTGGTTTTTGCTTCATTAATTTGGAACTGTAAACTGGTTGGCTTACCTGCAAAAAAAACATTACTGATAGAGGCCTGCCCCATTAATTTGCCGTTATCGCCAGCATCGCCCACGCTATATAAAATGTTATCTTGTGCTGTAATTTGTACCTGCTTACCCGCTTGATAAACCGGTTGCTCATTGTGTATTGCAAGCCACTTTAACGCCTCTGATAAAGGCACAAAAGACACTAACACGCCCGTTTTAATTATTGGCTCACTGAGAGAATCTTGCTCATGTAGCAATGTAGATGTAATTGCCAGTAAAGCATTTTGTTTTGCCTGTAAAGGTGCTAGCAGCTCAGTAACTTGTGGATTATCAATGATTTGAATTGTGTTTTGCTCTGTTGATGTTTGAGCGCTGTCGAGAATGCTTTTAGTGAGTTTAAAATTCAAATTTAAAGAAGTGATCGGATACCCTTCAACTATAAACCCATTTTTATCAATTACTATCGAGGCTTTTATTTGTGGATTTTGGGCAACAAACTCTTGTAGCTGCACAAGCGCGAACTGTGAGTACACCACTTTATTTGGCAGCTCAGTTATCGCCTTAGTGCTACTTAGTAATTGGCTATTTTTCTCAAGCTTAAATAAGAGTTGTTCAAGACTGGCTGCATTATTTCTAGCTTGCCATTGCAAACTCGTATTTGCTTGGTCAATTGAGCTTAAATAGAAACGCCCTATCATCAAAGCAGCAAGGATCAGTAAGGGAATAATGACCAGTAGTAATACACTGATAAATAAGGCGCGGCTAAAGCGTGGACTACTCATTCATCCCCTTCATTGGCAATCGAACGCTCTGCCAACCCTTGCATAAAAAGCCCCGCTTGCTCAGCAGTTAAGGCCCCACTGCCATAGCGAATAAATCCTTTATTTAATACTTCCCATACGATGATCATAGATGCGGTTGAAGGCATAGGCTTTGTGAATTGTATGGCATCAATTAAGGTTGATAACTCAGTGCCTTGTTGTGCTTTAAGGTTATTTAAAACCTCAGTGTTAACTGGGATATCTTGAAGCTTTTGCCAAACCAGTGTTTGGAATTTTTCTGCTTGAACCAATTTAGCAAATTTGATCAAGCTCTCTTTATTTGCGCCATTTAAAGCATGGTTTGGAAATGCCAGCACAAAGGTTGAGTAATAAGGCTGCATATACTCACCATTGAGTTTCGGTAATTGTTGTATTCCTAAATTATTACCCAATGCCTCTTCATAAGTTTTTAATGCCCATGCACCATCAATGGTGAAAGCGGCTTGCTGCGCTTTAAATGCATTATTTGAGCAAGTGTAATCGCACTGCCTATCAACCAGGTTTTGTTTATTTAAACCCCAAACAAATTTGAGAGCCGATTGCATAGCCGGTGTATTAAGTTGAACTTGATTATCTACAATTAGGTTGCCATTAAAAGCTGATAAGAACGGGATAAACCAATACATCTCCATAAAACTCCATGTAACGAGTTTCATTTTTTCAGGCAATGTTGGTTGAATTTGGTATATATCCTGCCAATTTTCTATTGGCTCTTTAACAAACTGCTTATTATAAAAAAGTAGCAAGTGATTCCCTTGAATGATGGGTATACCTAAGAGCTCATTGTTTAACTTTGCAGTTTCTAAGGTTCGCTTGTCTGTGGTATCAGCTATGAGTGAGTCTGGAATGGTGCTGTAGTTGGCATATTTATCAAGGCCTAAGTGATCAGCGGGTACAATAACAACGTCTGTTGAGGTGCTGGTACTGGTATTTTGCACCAGCCTGACTTTTAGCGCCTTTTGGTCAACCAATACAGAGTTAACCGTTAAACCGCTTTGCTCTGCAAACTCACTAAGCAATTGGTTAAAATGTTCATGCTTCATGGTATGGGCTAGGTTTATCGTTGCTGCATAGCCATCAAACGTAACTAATAGCACCGCCAGCCAAAATACTCGCCACACGCTAATGTCTACTCAAAATGAATTAAAATTACTTTTTAGTTAAGCACATATGCCTTAAATTGCCCAGCCTAATCAAGGGTTTTCTTAAACCTAAATGCAGCCACAGCCAAGCCCAAAATAGTAAAAACTAAAAGCCAAAGTAAGTCACTGCTCATACTTATTAAATTAACATCTTTTAGCACGATTCCGCGTATTAATCTTAGGTAATGCGTTGCGGGCAGGCACTCAGCAAGCCATTGCGCTGCCTTTGGCATACCTTCATAGGGAAATACAAAACCTGACAATAAAATAGAAGGTAATAGAATGAAAATTGTCATTTGCATTGCTTGAAGCTGGTTTTTAGCGATTGTCGAAAGTACTAAGCCAAGCACTAAACTGGCACATATAAAGGCAAAGGTTGCGACAACCAATGCGACTAAACCACCTCCAAAAGGAATATGAAACAATAGCTTACCCATACCTAATATAATAAATAACTGAATAAAACCAATGAAGATATAAGGCACCACTTTACCAATCATTAATTCAAGTGAGCTTAATGGTAAGGTGATTAAGAGCTCCATATTACCTCGCTCTTGCTCTTTAACAATGGCAGCAGAGGTAAACATAATCATCGTCATGGTTAAAATGACAGCAGCTAGACCTGGCACAATATTCACCGCAGAGCGTTGCTCTGGGTTATAAAATAAGGTCGTCTCAAAGGTAGGGTAAGTTCGATTCGCAGGTTTATCGAGAAGCTCTGCAAGCGGCATATTGCGCAGCGATTTTATGCTCGACGCGACCATTGTATCGGAGCCATCAACTAACCAATGCGCAATTGGCCTGACTAACGACTCATTACTGCCATCAGGCAAACCAAAACCAACGGTTGGGTGCTGAGCAAGTCGGTTTGCCACATCGTGGGGTATAAACAGCACAGCCCGCACTTTCGCACTGGCGATTGCTGTTTGTGCCTGTTCAATACTGTCGTAATAATCAGTCACTTTAACCACATTTGTCGCCGATACTGTTTGTACTAAAATGCGGCTGAGCGCAGTTTGACTATGATCGACCACTGCAACAGGGATATCTTTAACGTTGGTGTTAATAGCGTAACCAAATAGAATCAGTTGGATAAGGGGGATCATCACCACCATCGCAAAGGTCATTCTATCGCGACGTAATTGTAATAATTCTTTGCTTACAATTGCTTTTATGCGGCTTAATGAAGTCACAATACTCATTGTCGGCCCTGCCCTGTGCAGGTAACAAACACGTCTTCAAGGCTTGGACGCACACTATTTACTTGCCATGTATCCTGGCAGAATGATTGCTGTTTTATGAACTCAACGGGGTCTTGAACATCTTTTTTTACTAATACTCGCAGCTGTGCACCTAGCTGAGTTGCCGAGATAACATGGTCGATTGTTGCGAGTTGTTTTTTTAATTCTCTGGTTTGCGCCCCTGCGATTTCTACAACATGAGCGTGCATGTCTGTCATTAATTGCTTTGGAGAGCCATCCGCGCGTTTAATACCAGACTCTAAAATGGCTAAACGATGACAACGCTCGGCTTCATCCATGTAATGAGTGGTGACTAATATCGTGGTACCGGCATTACTTAAATCAAACAGTGTTTCCCAAAAGTCACGGCGATTTTGTGGATCTACAGCCGATGTTGGTTCATCAAGAAATAAAATTTTCGGTTTATTAATCACTGCAGCAGCCAATGCTAAGCGCTGCCGTTGGCCCCCACTCATACTTCCGGCCATTTGATCGACTCTTTGATCAAGGCCATAGGTATGGAGCAATTCGTCAATTCTTTGTTGTTTTTGCTGCTTTTTAAACGGGTAAAGCGCCGCCATGAACTTTAGGTTTTCAAGTACGGTCAAGTCACTATAAAGTGAAAACTTTTGCGTCATATAACCGAGTTGTGTTCTGAGCTTTTCAGCATCTTTTGGCAGACTCAAGCCAAGCACATTGATATCACCTGAGGTTGGCTTCAATAGCCCCGTAAGCATACGGATTGCGGTCGTCTTACCACAGCCATTAGGGCCCAAAAAGCCATAAATTTGCCCTTGCTCAACGTCTAGATCAAGGTTATCAATCGCTTTTAAGTCGCCAAATTGTTTTACCAAACCTTTGGCATGGATTACCGATTCAGTCATGGCATAATCACTTGAGCAGGTACGCCTGTCGGTAAATTATTTTCACTTGCAGGTAGTGTTACCTCAGCAAGATACATTAATCGCGCACGCTCTTCCTGATTAAGGGCATAAAAAGGCGTGAACGCTGGCTCTGTAGCAATCCAGGTCAGTTCACCCTGAATATCTTTATCTATGCCATCGACGCGAACCGTAAGTGTCATCCCCTGATTGAGCTTGGCACGATATGGTTCAGGGATATATACGCGTGCGTAAGGTGCGCTGTTTGCTTGGATAATAACGACAGGGCTGCCTTTAGTAACTCGCTCACCTACGTGCCAAGGTAAATTATCGACCCTGCCAGCGCGCATCGCTTTAATTGACAGATCTGAGAGGTATTTTTGCTGTACTTTTAGTTCTGCTTCTGCCGCCTGAACTTGCGCTTTCGCACTATTAATATCTTCAACCCGAGAACCATTTGTTAACTCATTTAAGTTCTGCTTTGCTGATTCTAAATTAGCAAAAGTCTCATCTCGTGCAGCGGTAGCACTGTCTAAGGTTTCTTGACTTGCGAGTTTATCTTTAACTAAGGTTTTTGCACGGCGAAAATTAGCTTCGCTTTGCGTATATGCGGCATTGGCAGCTGCTACTTTGGCTGATGCGGAAGCAACTTCTTCGGGGCGAGCACCATTCAAGGTTTTTTCAAGAAATGCAGTGGCTTGAGCTAGTTGAGCTTGTGCTTTAGCAACAATCGCTTGTTGTAGTTCGGCATCAAACTTTGCAATCACCTGCCCTTTTTCGACCAACTGCCCTGCTGAGACGGGTAAATCAATCAGTATTTCGTTAGTCGTTGCAGGATGGATCACACGCTCACGCTCAAGCGTTCCTAGCGCTACTCCCTCATTTGAGTCAGAGCAAGCAGTAATGACTAAAGAAATTAGTATGAGTACAACACGTTTAGCTAACATTTTAATTTCCTTATGGTTAGCTGATGAGTTGCTAAATACTATAAAGTAATAAAATGATCAGTAAAAGTGTTCAATAGGAATTAAAGTTTTATAAATATATGGAGTCTATATCGTAAAGATATATGAGAATAAGGAATCTTAAGTCAAAAAACCTTAGTTCTATTTGAAATGATTTAAAAGATAGTCTTTCCAACACATTAACTTACTTAATGTAAGTGGCGTCCCCAAGGGGATTCGAACCCCTGTTACCGCCGTGAAAGGGCGGTGTCCTAGGCCTCTAGACGATGGGGACGCAGAAATTGGTTTGCAAATCACTGATTTGCTATTCCTGCGTAAGATGAGACCGAGCCTGCGAGGCGAATGGCCTTAGCTTAAACAGAAAGTTTCTGTGTCACTAGGACAACTGAATAGTTAGACTCGATTCAGACGAGCTTTTAATAACACAGCACTTAAACTAAGTGGCGTCCCCAAGAGATTCGTACTCTTGATAACGTCGTGCATAGATTGCGCGGTGTTCACCGTCCCACTACACATAACCTACTTGAATAAGTGGCGTCCCCAAGGGGATTCGAACCCCTGTTACCGCCGTGAAAGGGCGGTGTCCTAGGCCTCTAGACGATGGGGACACAAAATGTGTCACTAGGACAACTGAATAGTTAGACTCGATTCAGACGAGCTTTTAATAACACAGCACTTTTAGTAAGTGGCGTCCCCAAGAG
>NZ_PNCP01000007.1:0-71010 GCF_005886115.1 Pseudoalteromonas sp. S4492 | reverse complement strand
AAGGGTGTTACCGCCATTGGCAATGCAGTCATAACGCTTTTGCCAGCCATGTTTTTTCTTCCAGAGCGCTTGTTGCTCATTAGATAATTTTTGCAGTTCGCCAGTTTGAATCCATGAGAAAGAGGGCGCTTGGTTCGTTTTACAGAAGCCGCCTTCTTCAAGATTTTGGAAGTAATTTAGAACAGACTTTTCGCCGTCATAGTCATCGTAAGCAATGTCCAAACGGGTGATTTTTACGTTCGGCATTTTCTTAAGCATGGCGTGAAGTTTTGGAATATCGAGACCCGCACAACCTGCGCCAGAGAATGAAATCATCACGCCGCCATTGTTAGCACCCCAAGCAACAACGCCCGAATTTACATCATGACGGTAAAGGGTTGCTGACTTTTCATAGGTGAACATGCCGCCTGAGTTATGGCGATAAGACCAGCTTAAATCATCCGATGTTAAGCGGTCGGCAGCCGTAGCAACCTCAGTATTAAGAAGGTGCATAAATTTAGTAATATCACCTTCAATCAATGAGTTAAGCGTTTTATAACGTTTGGTTTTACGTACTACATTCTTGAAAAAGTGCGCCCGTTCTTCACTTGGGATAGCATCAACAGAGCCGTAACTACGGTAACGAGGGTTGTTTTCAAACAGCTGGTCATAGTAATAATCAGAGTCAAAAACAACTGATTCGTTAACGTCTAGGTCTAAATCATCAGTGGCTTGTTGGTCGAATAATTCAGCACAAAGCATTGCGTTATAGGCTTCTTTGTAGGAGCCAAAGTCACCTTTACCGAATGCAATTTTAGCGTCAAAGCGAAGACGGGCAATTTCGTCAGGGCAAAAAACAACGGTTAAATAGTCGATTTTAGTTAACTGTTTAGAAGTCTGGGTCATAGTCAAATGCTCCAGAGTCGAACAGTTCTTGCCAGTTTGAATCATCAACGTCGATGATTTCGAAAGGTTCTCCACTTGCATAGTCTATGCAAAAAGCCATAGCTTCAGCGCGTGACGAATACATAAGCGGGTGTTCAATTTTATTGAAACCTAGCGCGTATTCTTCAATGCCAGCTATGTATTGGAGATAGAATTTCAAGTTCAGATCCTTTTTATAAAATGACATTCTGTCAATGTTGACAGAGTTTAGTGTTGTTCAAATTATTCTGTCAAGCTCGACAGAATAAGTTTTTTATCTTTTAAAGACGAAACTATGTAAAATAGAAAGCTAAAATCTTAAGCAGGATATTGTTTTGATTGAGTATTTATTTAAAAAGTATGGGTATGAAAAAAAGTCTAGAATTTTTAATTTCTTACCTGAAACTAAGCTACTAATTGAACAGCAAGATCTAATAAATCAAATAATTTCAGAAAAAGTTACTTCTGGTGAACTTAAACAGGCCGAAGAATTAACTAGGGTAAAAGAAACAATTGACGACTTATTTCTTCTTCAAGGTTTTTTAAATGATGGTGATCATTTAGAAAAGTTTATTGCTTCGAAAACACATAAAGAGCTTAAGGATTTTGAAAGTGATGATGAAGAACTGCCAGAGCTAAAGGCTAGAAGTCACTTTATTAGAAATGAAAAACAAAACTACGAATACGTGGTTAAAAACAAGAATAAAAACTAAAATAGTATAAGCGGAGGATTTAACATGACGTTCAGTGCAGAGTTTTTAGAGAAGTACAAAACATTTAAGAACATTGATAAATATAGTGATCTAGCAATATATTTCCCAGAGTTAAATTCTGGAAATATTGCGAACATTAAAAATGGAAAACGTTCTTTAACAGCTAACCAAGTAATTGCTATGGCTGAAGAAATGGGGCTTGATTGGAAAGAAGCTCTTATTAGTTTATCTATTGAAAAAACAAAAGATAAAGAACTAAAAGATCGTTGGTCTGAAATAAAAAAGAAAATAACTGCGGCATGTGTGGCGGTAGCAATGACAATTGCGAGTGCAGCAGTTATGACTAATACAGTCCCGCCTTTGCGGTATCGTAGATAGCCCATAAATTACGTTATGTTAAATAATATAAAATAATTAAAAGTGGGAGTTAGGTTGCTAACTAGCCCACTTTTAGAAGGGTTTTAAATTGCTTAATTTAGCTCAGAATCGACCCAAAACTTAGTGCCTTTGAGTACGGCTTGTAGTGCAAGGCCATTTTCGGTTAAAGAATAAACGGTTACTTGGTCGGCAATTGCTTCAGCAACTAAAGCACCACCTTTATCTTCATATTTTGCCGCTGCATCAGCGTTTCCACCGAATGCCCATCCGTGTTCAATAAAGCGATTTACTGCTGCTTGATTATGAAAAACCATCACAACATTAAAGTCTTTAACACCTAAACCTAGGCCCAAACCTGCTTCACCCATATTCATATAAGTTGATTTACCGGTTAAGTTATTTTTTACTACACCATAACCACCACCAAAACTGGCTAAAACAACATTGACGTTGGCATTATCAAAAACCGCGTAACCGGCAGAGTTTGCTATTTGTTGTTTAACATCTGGTTTTTGTGCATAAAGCTTACTTAATGTATTATTTTTCATGCTTTGCACTAAAGCACGTTTTTCATCGGGTGATGCACTACCTGTAGTAGCGCAACCGGTTAAAATTGTCGTGATCAAAACTAAACTAATAGCGATATACTTTTTCATACATATTCCTTGAATATTAGTATGGCAATCTAGTAAATGTTGCAAATACTAAAGATATCTTAAGTCCAATACTAGACAGTATCGGACTTTATGGTAATCTTATAACTAGCTATTTTACAAGAAATTACATCATTATGCTCGTTGCTCTCGTCGATACACTAAAACAACTGCGTTACCAAATTGCCCATCTTGAAGATGATACTCTTGCAACAGAATATCCAGAACTTGATAACTTTATACATCACGTTGGATTGACTGTTGCTGAATCAAAAAATGACTTAGTTTTTCTTTATCAGTTTTTGTATGTGTATGGCCGAAAATCAGAAGCCACATTTAATCGTTTTCGAAATGAGCTTGAGCGTTTTTGTTTATGGTCGTGGTTGGTTGCTGAAAAATCGGTATTTGATCTAAAACGTGATGATATTGAAGCTTATGTTGATTTTATGGTTGAACCAGATACAACCTGGTTATCAAATTCAGTGCAATGGCGTTATAAAGATGAACAAGGGATAAGACGACTAAATACAAATTGGCGCCCTTTCATCAATAAAGAAAATATTGCTAGCCAACAAACACTCGCAGCTATGTTTACAGCACTCAATGTTTTTTATAAGTTCGCAATTTTAGAAGAAAAAACGTTTGCTAACTTTGTACCTGTTGTTAAAAAGAATAGCCCTTACTTAGTGGTGCAATCGCAAATCAAAATCCCCGATACACTCAGTGATATTCAATGGGAATATGTTTTTGGTGTTACTCGGGATTTATGTGAACAACAGCCTGATTTAGAAAGAAATTTATTCACTCTTGCTTGCTTAAAAGGGTTGTACTTACGAATATCTGAGTTATCAGAACGACCTCAGTGGTCACCCGTTATGTCACATTTTTGGCAAGATAATGATGGCTTTTGGTTTTTAAGAATAATGGGGAAAGGTAATAAATTACGTGATGTTACTTTAAGCGAAGATTTTATCACGTATCTAAAACGTTACAGACTTTACCGTGGTCTACCTGCCCTGCCCCGCGTTGATGAAGCTGAACCGCTTGTTCACAAAATTCGTGGTAAAGGGGGAATGACTGTTCGACAAATTCGTCGTTTAGTACAGCAAAGTTTTGATTTAGCTAAACAATCATTATTAGATGACGGCTTTAAAGATGATGCGGAACAACTTGAAGCAGCCACTGCTCACTGGCTAAGACATACCGGTGCAACACACGATGCGCAAACAAGACCTCTTAAGCATTTATCTGAAGATTTAGGTCATGCAAAAATTGCTACGACAGATCAAATTTATATTCAAACTAATATAAAAGAACGCGCAAAGTCTGGAATAAAAAGGAAAATCTAATGGAATATACAATACTTGCATTAGTCGGTTTAGCTTTATTGTTTTACTCACTGACGATTCGGCAATTAGAGAGAACTGAAATTACCGGGCCAATGTTTTTTGTGTTGGTCGGAATTGCAATGTCTTACTTTTTACCAAGTGAGTTCAAATTAGGCGAAGCCGGACTCAGCGACATTTTACCTTTGGTTGAACTCACACTCAGTATTTTTTTATTCACCGATGCAGCAAAATCAAAACTTCCTGTATTAAAACATAGTTATCAGTACCCTAGCCTATTACTTTTTGTCGCTTTACCAATGACATTATTGTTAGGTGTGGCCGGTGCTTTATTTTTCTTTTCTGAATTGTCACTTTTTCAATCTGCTTTGATTGCGGTGATCTTAACGCCAACTGATGCCGCGCTTAGTAAGGGAATTTTAGAATGCACATCGGTTCCAGAAAAAGTTCGCGAAGGAATAAATACAGAAAGTGGTTTGAACGATGGCCTTTGCGTACCGATTTTTTTAGTTTTACTTTTATTAGCTCAAAATCCAGAAAGTGCTGTAACTACCGTTGATACTCTACTTGTTTTTGCAAGAGAGTTAGGAGTAGCACTTGTTATTGCAGGCGTGTCGATGGCCGTCTTTATTCCACTTTTAAAAATTGCATTAGCACGCCATTACTTTGCAAATAATAGCAGTCCATTTTTATTGATTGGTTTAGTCATGGCCATTTTCTCTTTAACACAAAATTTTCATGGCAGTGGTTTTATTGCTGTTTTTGTAGCTGGACTTTTATTTGATTACTTAGCACCTAAAAAAATTCGTTCTACATTAGTTAAAGATTCTGAACATATCGCTGAATTCGTTGCGCTACTGATTTGGTGTTTATTCGGTTTTGTATGTGGTCACTTAATTGTGAATGATATTACCTGGCCAATTGTTTTTTATGCGCTATTAAGTGTGACGATTTTTAGAATTGTGCCGGTACTACTTTCACTCATGTTTACTAATCTAAATTTCAAAGACAAATTTACATTTGCTTGGTTTGGTCCACGAGGTTTGGCGTCTATTGTTTTCACATTAATGGTGATGGATACAGCAATTACAAACAAAGAGCAAATTGCCACCGTAACATTAACAACCATTTTATTTAGTGTGTTTATTCATGGCATGAGTACCAAGCCCATCGCAAAAAGTTACCAATAAAAAAGGCGCGTTAAGCGCCTTTTTATTTTTTAAAACTTACAGTAGCTCTGCAATTAATTGCAGTGGATGCTTTGGCTTAAATTTTTCATAGCGTTTCACTTGGCTACGACAAGAAAACCCAGTTGCTAAAATAGTTTCAGGCTCATTATTAGAAATAATTGGTCGCCAACTCATTTCATAAAGTGCGCGTGAATTTTCTTGGTTTTGTTTTTCATGGCCATAGGTTCCGGCCATACCACAACAACCTGTACTAGTCGTATCTAGTTGTAAATTTAAATCAGCAAAAATGGTTTGCCAAACTTTAGATGCATTTGGCATAGCTGTTGTTTCAGTACAATGACTTAACAATTTAAATGGTGAATCAGATTTAGTGGCAAGAGTAACCTGTTTGAAGTCTTGCGTTTGAAGCCATTCATGCGCAAGTTCAACTTTAAAACTTCCACGGTTCTCTTTTAAAATTGACACATATTCATCTCGGTAACACATAACCAAAGATGCATCGAGCCCAACTAAAGGTGCATTGATTTCACTGAGTGAATTTAAAAACTCAGCTGCATTTTTTGCTGTTGTTTTAAATTCATTTAAAAACCCTTTTACATGCTGTGCTTTACCATTAGGTTTAAATGGTAATAGCATTGCTTTTTTACCTAACGCTTTAATGACTTTAATAAAGCTTTCAACTAATTCTGCTTCGTAAAAACTCGTAAATGGATCTTGAACTATCAATACATATTCAGCTTGTTGTTCTTTGGAAAGTGAATTTAGTAATTCAAAATTGAATTGTTGATCTTTTGAAATACGTTTTGAAAGTTGCGGTACGCTTAAACTTGGTGTATCAACATAACCAATAGTATTTTTAATTAAACCTGAAACAAGTTTTGTATTTACTATTGGATTTACCACTTTAGCAAATTTTGCCATCACCGGTGCAGTTTGTTCGATGCCTGCTACTAAGTAATCTTTTGCTGGGCGTGCATAATAACTATGGTAGAAATTTAAAAAGCGTGAACGGAATGTTGGTACGTCAACTTTAATTGGGCATGCAGTTGTACATGCTTTACAAGCTAAACATTCGTCCATTGATTCTTTCACTTCATGAGAGAAATCATAAACGCCTTTTTTCTTATCGCGACTATGTTGATAGCGCTCCCACCAAGTGATTACTTCACCATTGATCAATTCTTTTTCAACATTGAGTAAATCAATATTTTCAGACTCTTGAAGTCGTAACCATTCGCGCATTAAACTCGCGCGTCCTTTTGGTGAATATCGGCGGTCACCTGTTACTTTATAAGACGGACACATTGGTGATTTTTCATCGTAGTTAAAACACAGACCATTACCATTACAGGTCATCGCGTTATTAAATTCTGTTTTAACATCGATAGAAATTTCTTTGTCGAACCAGGCTCGCTTTTGATCGTCAACAGAAACGAGTGAGTCTTTACTTTCAATTGGCGTACAGATTTTACCTGGGTTTACTCTGTTATTTGGATCAAATGCCGCTTTAATTTTTCGAAGTTGTGTAAATAAATGCTCGCCAAAAAATTCAGGGCCATATTCACTTCGATATCCTTTGCCGTGCTCACCCCACATTAAGCCGCCATATTTGGCAGTCAATTTAACGACTTCATCTGAAATATGACGAAGTAATTTTTCTTGCTCAGGGTCACACATATCTAAAGCAGGTCTTACGTGTAATACGCCAGCATCAACATGACCAAACATACCATATTGAAGATTGTGGTTATCGAGAAGTTCGCGAAACTCAACAATGAAATCTGCTAAGTTTTCTGGAGGTACAGCTGTATCTTCAGCAAAAGCTAATGGTTTTTGATTGCCTTTTACATTCCCTAAAAGACCCACTGACTTTTTACGCATTGCATAAATTTTTAAAATATCAGCCTTGTCATTCGTTAACTGATAACCGATCACGCCATTAGTTTGCTTTGTAACACATTCATCAAGTAACTTACAAAGAGTGTCTACTTTGTCTTTTATGTCTTCTGGTGAAACCGCATTAAACTCAACCATGTTGAGCCCTTGCATATCTTTGTTTTGAACATCGGTTATTAAGTCCGATACTGAATGCCAAATGATATCTTCACGAGCAAGGTTAAGCACTTTACTGTCGACTGTTTCTACCGAAGTTGCATTTGCTGCGACTAGAAAGGGTGAATGACGAAGTGCAGAATCAAAGCTATCGTATTTAATGTTAATTAAAGTCTTAAATTCTGCAATGGGCGTAATGTTAAGTTTCGCTTCTGTAACAATACCTAAAGAACCTTCGGAGCCAGTAATTAATCGGCTCATATCAAAGGTTTGTAAATCATCAGAAAAAATATGTTCTAAATCGTAACCGGTAAGAAAACGGTTTAAACGTGGGAATTTTTCTAAAATAGCATCACGGTTTTCAAGGCCAATATCGATAACTGTTTTATATAATTTACCTACAGTCGTGTTTTGTTCAGCAATTACTTTTGCTTTTTCAATAGGCATAGGGGTTGTTGACATTTCAGTGCCATCAACAAGATAAGTAGTAAGGCCTAAAACGTGATCACTGGTTTTGCCATAAACCAAAGAGCCTTGACCAGAGGCATCTGTATTTATCATGCCACCGATTGTTGCTCGGTTACTTGTTGATAAATCGGGGGCAAAGAAAAAACCATAAGGGCGTAAAAAGTCATTTAATTGATCTTTGATTACACCTGTCTGCACGCGTACCCAGTTTTCTTCGACATTGATTTCTAAGATTTCACGCATATAACGTGATAAATCAACAACTATACCGGGTGTTAGCGATTGGCCATTAGTACCCGTACCGCCACCGCGTGGACCAAAGGTCAGTGATAAAAACGGATCACGTGAAGCAATTTGCATAGCAAGTTGTATGTCTTTTGCAGACTTTGGAAAGATGACACCTTGAGGTACTTGTTGGTAAACGCTGTTATCGGTCGATAAACTTAAACGTGTAGAAAAGCTTGCATCGGTATCACCACTAAAACCTTGTTTTTTAATTGTTTCTAAGTAATTAGATACGAGTTCTGTGGCAGCTTGTTGTTGGCTTATTGTTGCTATCATGACGGTGATAAATTAAGGCATTTTGCAAATTATATCATGCTAATAGCTAAGATAAATTGAAGATTTTACAGTTTGTAACACTCTTTTTATCGATTTAGGGTGCAATACTTTTATACTGTGTAATAAAGCAGCAAATGGAGATAATCAGATGAAAAAAATTGCATTAATCAGTTTAGGTGCCTTGTCCATGTTATTGGGATTAGTTTTTGTCATTATTCCCGGACCGTCGTTGATCTTTTTTATTGCAGGTCTCTTCTGTTTATCTTTTTATTATCCTAAAGCGCGTGATTATTTAACCTTGTGTCAAAAAGCACTCACTAAGTCATGTGCATATATTGATAAAAAACTTGCTCGCTGATTTAAAAGGCGTGTTGTCCTTTGTAGATTAGACTTTGTTCACTCTAGGGGCGATTTAATCGCGGCGCGAGATTTGTAACCTAGTGGGCTAAGTAAAAATCGAGCAAAGCTTCCGCGTCCTGCTCACGCCCCTTACCTACATCCATGTAGGTAACAAAGAGTTAATCGCCCCTAGAAAGAACCCGAAGGGCAGCGCGTGTTTGGCATTGATGCTGCGTTATCACCTATTTATGTGGAACAACCACACTACACAGGCTCTGCCTTGCCTAAATACCAAACACACTGCTGCAAAATCAATCATAAAAGGACAACACGCCCTTCGAAGTAACAAAAATGCCAGCTAAGTGCTGGCATTTTTTATATTAGAATCTTTATTTTAGTTAAATAAAGTAGTTAGTCGGCTAATTTTTTAGCAAGATATAACCAAGTCTCTAATACTGTATCTGGGTTTAGAGAAACAGAATCAATGCCCTGCTCAACTAACCAAGCTGCAAAGTCTTCGTGATCTGAAGGGCCTTGACCACAAATACCTACGTATTTGCCTTTTGCTTTAGCTGTTTGAATAGCCATTGATAATAGTTTCTTGATTGCAGGGTTACGCTCATCAAATAGATGGGCAATTAAACCTGAATCACGGTCAAGACCTAATGTTAACTGAGTTAAGTCATTTGAACCGATAGAGAAACCATCGAAATACTCTAAGAACTCATCTGCTAGTAAAGCGTTTGATGGTAATTCACACATCATGATTACTTTAAGACCATTTTCGCCACGTTTAAGGCCGTGCTCTTCTAGTAATTCAATAACACGTTTACCTTCTTCAAGTGTACGAACAAATGGGATCATGATTTCAATATTAGTCATACCCATTTCGTTGCGAACGCGTTTAATTGCTTCACACTCTAGCGCGAAACAGTCACGGAAATCTTCAGAGATATAACGTGCTGCACCACGGAAACCAATCATTGGGTTTTCTTCTTCTGGCTCATATTGCTGGCCGCCAACAAGGTTTGCATATTCGTTTGACTTAAAGTCAGACATACGAACAATGACACGCTCAGGTGCAAACGCACAACCTAGTGTTGCAATACCTTCAACAAGCTTAGAAATATAGAATTCTACAGGTGATTCATAACCTGCCATCATTTCTGAGATTTCAGCTTTTAGCTCGTCAGATTGAGCATCAAAGTTAAGAAGTGCTTTAGGGTGAACACCAATCATACGGTTGATTACGAATTCAACACGCGCAAGGCCAACACCTGCATGAGGTAAGCGTGCAAAGTCAAATGCACGATCAGGGTTACCCACGTTCATCATGATTTTCATCGGTAATTCTGGCATTTCATCAACACGTGAAGTAAGTACTTCGTAATCTAAAATGCCTTCGTAGATGTAACCTGTGTCACCTTCGGCACACGAAACAGTTACATCTTGACCTGCTTTAATTAAATCAGTTGCGTTACCACAACCAACAACAGCAGGAATACCTAGTTCACGTGCAATGATTGCTGCGTGACAAGTACGGCCACCACGGTTTGTTACAATCGCGGCTGCACGTTTCATGATTGGTTCCCAATCAGGGTCAGTCATGTCAGTAACTAGGATGTCACCTTGTTGTACTTTATCCATCTCATCGATTGAATTAAGTACACGAACAGTACCTGAACCAATTTTGTGACCGATTGCACGACCTTCAACAACTACAGCACTTGTGCCGTTTAGTTGGAAACGTTCCATTACGTTTGCGTCTTCATTTGAACGAACTGTTTCTGGACGCGCTTGAACGATATAAAGTTTACCGTCGTTACCGTCTTTCGCCCATTCAATATCCATTGGACGACCGTAATGTTTTTCGATAATCACAGCTTGCTTAGCAAGTTCTTGAACTTCTGCATCTGTGATTGAGAATTTGTTTGAAAGTGAAGAATCTACATCAACAATTTCAACTTGCTTACCGTGTGATTCATCCGCAGAGTAAATCATTTGGATTGCTTTTGAACCAATGTTACGGCGAACTACTGAAGGTTTACCGTTAGCAAGTGTCGGCTTGTGAACATAAAATTCATCTGGGTTTACAGCACCCTGTACAACCATTTCACCAAGACCATAGCTTGAAGTGACAAATACAACATCTTCAAAGCCAGATTCAGTATCAATACTGAACATAACACCTGAAGCTGCTTTATCTGAACGAACCATGCGTTGGATACCAGCTGATAATGCAACACCGCGGTGGTCATAACCTTGGTGAACACGGTAAGAAATAGCGCGGTCATTAAATAGTGAGGCAAACACGTGTTTAATAGCAGTCATTACTGCATCAATACCACGTACGTTTAAAAACGTTTCTTGTTGTCCTGCGAATGAAGCGTCTGGCATGTCTTCTGCTGTAGCAGATGAGCGAACCGCAAATGAAACATCTTGTGATGCGTCGCCATGTAATTGGCTATATGCGTCGCGAATGGCTTGGTCTAGGTTTGGTTGGAATGGTGTGTCGATAATCCATTGGCGGATTTCGGCACCGACTTTAGCGAGTGTATTTACATCATCCACATCCAATGTGTCTAAAATATCGTGGATTTTTGAGTTTAACCCAGATTGCTCTAGGAACTCGTTGAATGCATCAGCGGTTGTAGCGAAACCACCTGGCACTTGAACACCAGCGTTAGCTAGGTTTGAGATCATTTCACCCAGTGAAGCGTTTTTACCGCCAACACGTGGAACATCTTGCATACCAAGCTCTTGATACCAGAGAACGTATTCTTGCACGGATCTTTCTCCATAAACAAATTGTAGTACTAACTGTGAGAGTTAAGAAAGAAAACCTTCTAAAAAGGTCGTAGTCATTCTACACTGGCAACAGACCTCACGTAAACCGTGAAGCCCCTATTTTGCAGATAAAGGTAATAAAAAGGTTAATTATGAGAACTGCATTTTATATCTCTGATGGAACAGCAATCACCTCAGAAGTCTTTGGTCACGCGACCTTATCAATGTTTCCTGTGGAATTTAATCACAAAACAATTCCTTTTGTTGAAACAGAAAAAAAAGCAAATGAAGTTAAGAACTTGATTAATTCAACAGCACAACGTGATGGTGAACAGCCACTTGTGTTCTTTACATTTGTAAATCATGAACTAAGTGGAATCATAAAATCGTCGTGTGCGGTGTGTTATGACTTTTTGTCACAATACAGTGATAAAATTGGCGAAGAGTTAAAAGTTGCACCTGTACCTAAGGTTCATAGAACACACTCAATGCATGAAAAAAGTTATGATTTTCGAATTGATGCGGTGAACTATGCGTTAACTAATGATGACGGCGCTAATATTAAGAACTACTCTGAAGCTGACATTATCTTAGTGGGTGTTAGTAGAAGTGGTAAAACACCAACAAGTTTATACTTGGCATTACAATATGGCATTAAAGCGGCTAATTATCCGCTTACTGAAGATGATTTAGAAAGAGGCACCCTGCCTGAATGTTTAAAAGCTTACAAGCATAAACTATTTGGGTTAACGATTGACCCTATTCGCCTTGCTGATATCCGCCAGCGTCGTATGGCTAATTCTAAATATGCGTCTTTAAAACAGTGTCGTATTGAAGTGCGCGAAGTAGAAATGCTTTATAAAAAACAAAAAATACAATACCTGAATTCTACGCATCATTCAGTAGAAGAAATTTCAGCGAAAATTATATCTGATACAGGTCTTGAACGACGTAAGTACTAACTACTTCTAGTATCGGACATTAAAAAAGGCTGCAACGTGCAGCCTTTTTTGGATAACTTAAGATGTTACTTACGTGCGTCTTTTAATAAATCAGCAACTAAGAAACCAAGTTCTAAAACTTGATCTGCATTTAAACGCGGGTCGCACTGTGTGCGGTAGCGTTGTGCTAAATCTTCATCTGATAAACCATAAGCACCACCCGTACATTCAGTCACGTGCTGGCCAGTCATTTCTAGGTGAACACCACCTGGGTATGAACCTTCAGCTTTGTGAACTGCAAAGAACTGACTAATTTCACGAAGAATATTATTAAAGCTTCGTGTTTTATAACCTGAGCTCGCTTTCTCAGTATTGCCATGCATTGGATCTGAGCTCCAAATAACTTTACGGCCTTCTTGTTGTACTTTACGTACTAGTGCCGGTAGTTTTTCAGGCAGAACATCAGCACCCATTCGTGTAATTAACGTTAAGCGACCTGGAATGTTATCTGGGTTAACGGCATCGATAAGTTTGATTAGCTCATCTGGGTCCATACCCGGGCCAACTTTCACACCGATTGGGTTTTTAATCCCTTTGAAAAATTCGATGTGGGCATGATCAAGCTGACGTGTACGCTCACCAATCCAAACAAAGTGTGCAGAACAATCGTACCAGTCACCCGATAAATGGTCACGACGTGTTAGTGCTTCTTCGTAACCTAATAATAATGCTTCGTGTGATGTAAATAAGTCAGTTTCTTTTAAGCTTGGTGCAACAGTTGAGTCGATACCACACACTTCCATAAATTCAAGCGCATCTTGAATTCTGTCTGCTAGCTGTTGATATTTCTCTTTAAGTGGATTCGCAGCAACAAAACCCATGTTCCAACGGTTTACTTGGTGTAAATCGGCTAAACCACCTTGCGCGAATGCGCGTAATAAATTTAACGTTGCTGCACTGTGATGATATGCCGTCATTAAACGCTGTGGATCGGGTACTCGTGCTTGCTCAGTAAATTCAAAGTTATTGATGATATCACCACGGTACGAAGGCAGAGATACACCGTCAATTGTTTCATAATCTGATGAACGTGGCTTTGCATACTGACCAGCCATACGCGCAATTTTAACGACAGGGCATTTACCGCCATAAGTTAAAACAACGGCCATTTGTAAAAGCGTTTTAAATGTATCGCGGATATTTGCAGCATTAAAGTCACTGAATGACTCTGCACAATCACCACCCTGTAATAAAAAGGCTCTGCCTTCACATACAGCTTCTAATTGTTTGTATAAGCTACGCGTCTCTTCAGCAAATACTAAAGGTGGTGCGCTTTTTAATTGCCCTTCAACTGATTTTAGGGCTTCTTGATCTGGGTACTCTGGCTGCTGAAGTATCGGCAGTTTTCTCCAGCTGTCTGGGTTCCACGATTGCATGTTCTTTCCTCATTCCTAACATAGACCGTTAACGAAAACTAACTTATTGCACGTACTAAGTTCAAGGACAATATTCAGCTATTTATGATTATTTCGTTATTTGATAAACAGTTTCGATATTAACAATTAGAGCTCCAATTTTTTATTGTTTTAAACCAGTTAGTTACACCTGTTTTACGATATTTTTAGTTGATGCACTACAGAAGAACACATCTTACCTAAATCAAGCCATAGTGTAACCTCTGCTTTACATGTATAAAACATCCTTTTTTAAATCTACATTGATCAAATTAAAAAGTTGTACTAGCAAATACACTAAAGAACACATCATACTATATTGGGGTTAAGTATTAGGTCAGCAATAAAAAGAAATTAACTTTAAATAATCAAGTGATAAGATTAGAATTGAATTAAATTTAAGTAAGATGTGTTCCTATGAGTTCCAAGTTAGAAATACGTAGTCAGTTTGATTTAGTAAGTGAATTAACTCATTTATTTTGTGAAGAATTAAAGGAAGTGGGTTTTCATAAGGCATCATATTATCAACTGCCAGATATCGATATAAACGACGAAAAGAAAGTTCCTTCTTCAATTAGTGTACATAAAATTGAAGGCGATGATGCTCATAAACTAATTCTAAATTCCTTTGGTGATTTTTATAAAAAGACAGGATTAAGTAGTCGAGTTTTAAAAAGACATCCAGGCTTATTAGTTTTAAAAGATGTCGATAAGCAACATTTCATTGCACGGATAAATCAGTTGAATAAAGCCAAAGCTGATTTTAAAAATAGCGTAATAGCTATCGATAATAATGATGCGCGGTTTGAAGCGGTGCACAATGCAGTTCCTAATCTCATTACACTTGCTGCATATCGTAAGATTCATTTTGAAACTGAATCGCCCTACTCTGTTCGTTTTACTTGGATGCACAAACATGCAACTAAAACGCTAACAAAAAAAATGGCTTTAGCAATGTTGGATAAATCGGCAAGTTATTCAAATCCAAGAATGATCGACCAACACTCTTGGCAAGCGCTAGTTGCACAAGAACAAAGTCGTGTTGCAAGTTTAGGTGATAAAGAAAAATTACGAATTCGCAGGCCAACAAGAGTTAGCCCACAAGTTAATGTAAGATATACCGCTCAAAACCGATATCATGTTAGTGCTGCTTTACCTTTTATTTTGATCAATCCAGAACCTGATGTAAAACTTGGTACATTAACTGATTATCAAAAACCTGAAAGCCACCCTCGTAAAAGAGAATATGATTTCTTAGTAGATAGACTTTACTTAGAACAAGTAACAGATTGATTATGTTAAAAAGGCCACATCAGTGGCCTTTTCTATATAGTAGAGAGTATTAAAGAAATTAGTCTTCGACTATTTCTTCAATTTTGTCTTCATCGATTAATACCGCATTCTCAACGATACGTTTTCCACCTTGAATTTCGATTCGTTTGTTATGCTTATTAAGCGTAAGGATCTCATCACAAAATTGGTCAGACGGATGCATCTCGTAAGTGTAATCAATAATATTACCTGTCTTGTCATCTTTAACATTGGTAATGTTATATTCAGAGATTGCACCTTTCTCTATTAAATCTTTCATTGTTGTCGTCATATCACGACGCAAAGCTTTTAATTTATTTTCTGTAATTTCATCTGTCGAATAGATAGAACCGTATTTTTCCATGATTGATAATAGTCGGAAATGGTAGGTCTTACCCGGTGCCGCGTAACGCCATAAATGATATAAACGAAGCATCATCCAACGTGACAAACCGCGTTTTAATTCTTGCGCACTATTAAAGTAATAACCTTTATATTCAAGGTTATCGATCATGTTATGAACGAAGGCATTTAAACATGCAACACACTTTACGTTTCCGCCTTGTCCTTTTTTACCGCTAAAGTGAAGTGACGACAAAAAGTTCATATTCGATTCGTAAAATGAATCATCAATATCAGAATTGCGAGTGTCGGTTGCTGAGTATCTAAAAGAAAGTTTAGAACCTTGCAAAGCTTCTAATGATTCTTTGATTTGCGGATACGGCATTGACTGGCCAACCGCTTTCAGCTCTTGCGCTAATTCATTCATTGAAAAAACAACCGCGTATTGAATACCCGATTTAAAATTAATTTTTACAATTTTACCTTTAGAGGCTAAACGAATTAAGGCACGCTCGACCTTTTCTTCACGATCAGATGGCCAAACAAGATATTCAACATCTTCACCATCTTTTCTTGTGCTTACTACCGCTGGCGTAATTTTGATTTCGCCATCATAAAGAATGCCGTCAACTTTTTCAGAGATTCTTCGTGTTACGATGGTTTTCTTTGGTGCTTCTTCAACCGGAAGCTTCTTATGACCAGAACGGACAAAACGTCCCCATAAATCATAATGATTAAAAGTATTTGAGTAAGCTCTCAAACCATGTGCAGCATTTTCAATTGAAACGCGCACATCTTTGTTGTCTGTAAATAGTGCAAGACTTTCATTATCTATTGCACTTTCCACCCCGTGGATCTGCCCGCGTAATGTATCGGGTAAGTTATCTACCGAGATGTTGACCTTTCGGCTCATTGTTCTTATTTCCAATTTTTCTTCGACAGTTAATAACAACACATAAAACTTCAAAAGTTAAATGTTTAAGTTAGTAAAAACTTGATCCGATCTTAATTAATTTCTTAGGATCAGTTTTATACTAACTCATTCGTAAAAGCTAATTTTCAGATCAGATTTTTACTAAGTTATAGTTGATAGGTCGTGATTTTACTAACTCAGTTCAAATTATGTCCTGTGAATCGCCTTGTTAAGGCTAATTAACACGACATAAATCTCCTTTTTTGAAATTGCATGTGGATAAATCAAGTTCAAGTTAGCATAGATCTGATCTGTACCAACTATAGATCAGATCCATACTAACTAAATGCATTAGTTTACCGAGTTCTCAGTGCATAACTTTCTAATTTAGTTAGTAAAATTATGATCTACTCAGGCATATTTGTGAGTAATTTAGTGATTAAACTGTGCATAACTCAAAAGCCTGTTTTTTACTTAGTAATAAGCTGATCTGTGAGTAATAAGAGATCTGATCTTAACCAAGTAAAACTATGATCTGCTATTTTATAAAATATTCAATTAAATCAGATAGATATTATTCTATTTTAGCATCTTAACCTTATATACCTATATACTTAACCGATATTAAACTTACTTATTTATACTTAGCATCAGTAAAGTTACAAATTTTTATTAAATGTCTTATTAATAAAAGGCATGTCGTCTTAAATACTTGTTTACAGCAATTTGAATGGACATTATACTTAAAGCATAACTTTGAGGAAGAAAGTATGTCTATCAATAATAATGCGCTAGCCACTTATAGGTTACTAAAAGCGACAGCAGAAGTTGCTGAAAAATCGCTAGAAGGACGTATTCAACATTATCGTGCCCACCTTAAGTCTGAAGAAAAAGAACTTCGTACTTACACCCAAAAAGCAGCTGCTGATTTATTAGGCTGTAATAATCGTACTTTAAAAAGACGCCATGATAATGGTGATTTTGACGAACTTAATATCAAACGTGGTGCAAATGGCCACTATGCTTACACACTTGTAAATATTTTTGCTATGGCTGATATCATGGATATTAAGCCTGATCACCGTACTGCTGATGATAAATTGCAAGTAATTGTGATCAATTCACTTAAAGGTGGTTGTGGTAAAACGACTAGTATGGTGAATATTGCAGCGGCCCTAGCAACGACCAATATTAAACGTTACAGAATTGGTATTATTGATCTTGATCCACAAGGTTCTTCGTCAAGTTTCTTCCCTCCAAGTGAGCCTGATCCAATTACAGTTGGTGATTTAATGCGTGATTGCATTGAGCTTGAAGAAAATGAAACCTGGGATGAGTTAGTAAGCAACTCTTTCCTACCTACTCATATTCCAAATATTCGTATTTTACCATCTGGTATGGATGACTTTTATTTTGAACATGAAACAGCAACTTTATTAAAAGATAGCTCTAGTTACGATAAAACACGTCATTATCATAAACTGCTAGAAAAAGTTATTGAGCCGGTTAAAGACCAATTTGATATTATTTTAATTGATACAGCTCCATCTCTTAACTTTATGTTTTATAATGCATTAATGGCTTCAACATCGATGCTTATTCCTGTTCATCCAGAGGCTGTTGATTTTGATGCAAACAACAAATATTTAAAACGTTTAGGTGAGATTTACCATACAGTTGCAGCCCTTGGTCACGAAGGCTGGGATTTTATGCAATTCTTAGTGACTAACTATGTTAAAGGTAACCATTCACAGCGCGACATCGTTAAAGATGTACGTAGTGCCTTTGGACGCCAAGTTATGAGCTATCCAATTAATCATAGTTCTGCAATTACTGCCAGCTCATCATCTTTTAATACTATTTTTGATCAAAAAACGTCAGATAGCCTGGCGAGTCGTGAGTCATTACTCCGCGCTCAAGAAAATATCAAAGATGTGGTTGATGAACTTGAAATGCTGATCCGTTCGAATTGGCTATCAACTCAATCGACTCTCAATCCAGCTAAGTAAGGTAATTAATAAAAATGGCTAAAAAACGTAAAAACGATACCAGCTTAGACCCTTTTTCAACGTCTATCGAAAGCAGCAGTTTAGATGCTTTACTAGAGCAAGCTTCTGCTGGTGATGTTATCAGTATGCCTGCTCCAAGCGATCCTAATCGCCAAATCACTTTAGTGTGTAAGGTCATTCCAAGCTCAGAAATTGAAGCTAAAACAAAGGTATATGGTAAAAACCGCCGAGTACAATCATTACTAAATGAAAAGTCAGTCGCTGATATTCTACCTGCAATTGCCGAAGACGGCCGTAACCAGCACCCTGCCCTATGTTGGGATAAAGGTGATGAAATGCTTGTATTAGCAGGCTCTCGTCGTCGTAAAGCATGTATCTTAAGTAACTCTGATTATTTAGTTCTAAGCTCTGAAGATTTTACTGATCAAGATGCTAAAATTCTTGCTGTATCATCAGATCAATACATTGCGCCAAGTCTATGGGAGCTTGGTCAGGCTTATCAACAGACCCGTGATGAGCTTATTGCTGAAGGTAAAAAAGGCTCTTATCGTGAGATTGCTGCAATTGAGGGGGTATCACACACTGCCATTGCTGACGCTATCAAAGCCTACGAGAACCTACCAGCGTCGGTTTTAAGTCTCTACCCTACGGCGAACCATGTTGGCCGTGAAGTGGCTAAAAAGCTTATTAGCGCTAAAGAGCGTGATGAGCAACTGTTCACCAAGCTAGTTAATGACGTAAGTAGTGATGCCGAAATTGCGCAAATGACTAGCGATGATAAACGTGCTCTTGCAATAACTAAGCTATTAACCGCTGAACCAGCAGCCCCTAGCCGTCGTGAAGCGCTTATCGACAGTGAGTTTGTTAGCGTACAACGCAATATTAAAAGCGGTGATTTATCTGTCAAAATCGATAATAAAGTGATGACAGACAAACGCTTAGAGCAGCTAACTAAACTTTTAAATAGCTTTAACTAGTTAGTAAAATAATGATCTATCGCGCTTTTACAGTTAGTAAAAGCGTGATCTACTCTTCCTTTTTGTTAGTAAAATGATGATCTGAAAAAGCAAAATACAGCTCTTTTTGGGTTGTCAGATCAATTTTTTACTAACTTATCGCCCCTTTACAGGCTTTTTTGCACTTTACCCTGCTTGGTTAGTAAAAAAACGATCTGTAAAGCCCCCACCTTGTTATTAACCTGTTTATATCTTGTGCGATTGTTGTTTGTTAAATGCTCAGCCTATCACTTTTTAGCTTTTACTTTATCTAAATACAGTTTTTTACCAAGTTATCAGCTCCAACCAGTCTAATATTGCTCAATAGTGCTTTAGCTCTGGGCCGATCGATCATATACTGGCAGAATTATTTTTTGTTTATACTGCCAAAAGCGTTATGTCTGCTAACTTATCCAAAAATGACTTATTAGCTATCTTTGAAGAAATCAAACAAGAGCAAGAAACTCAGTTTCCTCTGTCTGAGCGCTTCATTAAACAGCTGTTTAAGCCACATGTGTTAAGTAAAGCGAAAGAGTATCACCAGAACGGCCAAATCAATTGGTTAGAACATAACAGTGATTTTAGTGTTATCGATGCATCTATGTTTGGTAACGAAGGAAATACCTTCACTCAGCATATTGAGATCAGTAAATTACCAAGTGGCTTTTCGGTCGATTCACATTGTACTTGTGGTTCTAAAACCAAGTGCCGTCATATCGCGGCTGTGCTCCTTAAGCTCAAAATAGAACATTCTGGCGATTATGGGGAAGACTACATCATTAACGACTGGTTTAGTGAGCTTAAAACCCTTAAGCAAATTGCCAACGATAATGCCAAACACGTTTTATTATTCGTCCTTGATGTAGAGAAATCTGTTGTCACCCTTACCCCTAAAATTGCTAATTATGATGCTGAGCATAATTATACTCTCGGACGAAACCTAACCGAGCAGCAGTTAAATAGTTTTGTAACCCCCACTGATTTATTAGAAACTGATTTTCGTTTATATAGCTGGATCCGTTCTCAAAATGCCCTTGGTAAATTAGAGCTTAAAGGCCAATGGGGTTTTGCAGCACTGCAGCAATTAATTGCTACCCAGCGTTTGTTTTTAGGTCGCTCTCGCCAAGCAATTAAAGCTGATAGCATGCAAGCATTAGAGTTTGATTGGAAACAAAACAAAGACTTAACATCGTTGAGCATGACGCTTGCTGGCCAAGATAATTGGTTATTGCTTAAAACAACCCCCCCTACTTATCTTGACCCTGAAAAACTAAAGGTAGGTCGTATTCGTACTCCGTTAACGGCAGATGAGATTGCTTTACTTGCCAATATGCCAGCTATTCACACAGAGAACTTTGACCGCGTTTATCAACAACTCAATGATAATTTTGGCGAAGGTGTGATCCCTCATGCATTTAAGCAAAGTAAAAAAAGCCTAGCTAGAACGGTATTCCCAGTCATCAGTATTAATAATGATGAGGGAACAATTCGTTTATCATTGCAGTTTAATTATCAAAACTCTTTGTATGATTTAAGCCAAGCGCCAGCGGATATACTAAATCAGTCATTAGAAAACACCGTTGTAAATGAGTTAACTAACCTTGGCTTTGAATTATGTAAAGGGGCTTTACAATCAGAGTTTGTCTTTAATAAACAATCAGTTATTCATGAGCACTGGTTAAAGTTCGAAATAATTCCAAACTTATTAAAACGTGGTTGGAAAATTAATGATGAGTTAGACGTCGGCAAAGTTCTAAAACAACTTTCACTGCAAGTTGAGCGTGGTAAAGGCCATCAGATAGTTGGTAAAATCGTGATCTCTGGTGTCAAAACTCAGCAACTATTTGTTACAGATAATAATACTTATCAGTCACTTAACAGACAAAGTGAACGCTTTTATTACTTTACAGTAGGGAAACGCTTTGCGGTGGTAGAAAAGGCCGCGATGATGCAACTTAATGATTATCGTGAACGTTTTGAGCATATTAAAACCCGTGACGAAATCTTAATGCCTTTATCGTTTTTGCCTAAGCTTATCGAGCAAAAAGCAATTAAGGTTAATATTGTCGACGATGCACTTGATGCGTACTTATCTGAACTAAATAGCTCACAACAACTTATTAAAAAGTCCGATATTCAAGGCTTAAACCAAGGTGTGCAATTACGTGAGTACCAACAGCACGGTGTTGATTGGCTTAACTTTTTAAAACGTCATCAACTTGGTGGTATTTTGGCAGATGACATGGGGCTAGGTAAAACCTTACAAGTTATTGCCTTTTTAGCTAATGCCAAGCAATCACCACAAGCAGGCCCTACGTTAATTGTTTGCCCAACCAGCTTGGTCGGTAATTGGCAAAGCGAAATCAATAAGTTTGCGAGCAACTTAAAAATCACCACTGTCTTCGGTGCTGCGCGCAGCGACCAATTACAACAGTTGTCGCAAGCAGATTGTATCTTAACAACTTACCCACTGTTGAAACGTGACATTGCCTTTTATTCGCCGCTGTATTTTGAAAACATCATTCTTGATGAAGCGCAATATATCAAAAACGATGCCGCGCAGGTATCGCGGTTAGTTAAGCGCCTTAATGCTGACTTTAAGCTCTGCTTAAGCGGCACGCCTATTGAAAATAACTTATTTGAGCTTAAATCTTTGCTCGACTTTGCAATGCCCTCTTTGCTTGGTTCGCAAACACATTTTAAGAGTTATTTTCAAACGCCTATTGAGCGTGATAACGATGTTGCCCGTGCAGATGAGCTTAAATCGTTGATCATGCCATTTATCTTGCGTCGAACTAAAGCTCAGGTAACGCAAGAGCTACCAGAGAAGACTGAGCTAGTTAAAGAGTTTGAATTTGAAAGCAAACAAAAAGAAATCTACACCGGTATCACTGAATCTTTAGAACAGAAATTAGTCGACCTATTTGCGCAGCAAGGTGTGCAAAAAAGTAAGCTAGCCTTTTTAGATGCATTGTTAAAGCTAAGACAAATCTGCTGTCATCCAAAATTGATCGATCCTAGTTCACAGGCTGGCAGCGCAAAGCTTGAGTGGTTATCTAAGCATTTGCCTATCATGCTTAGCGAAGGTCGAAAGGTGATTATATTTAGTCAATTCACCATGGCACTTGATGTGATAGCAGAGCGATTAAATGAATTAGGCATCAGCTTTAGTATGCTCACAGGGCAAACACGACACCGCGACCGTGTTATCGAAGAGTTTACTCAAGGTGATACATCCGTGTTTTTAATTAGCCTTAAAGCCGGCGGTACAGGGCTAAACCTAACTCAAGCTGATACTGTGATTCATTTTGATCCTTGGTGGAACCCTGCTGTTGAGAAACAAGCGACAGATCGTGCCTATCGAATTGGCCAAACGAACCCAGTGTTTGTTTATAAATTGATTATGGCTAACTCAATTGAACAAAAAGTATTTAAAATGCAGCAGCATAAGCAAGCCCTTGTTGATGCTTTATTTACCGAAAAATCAATGAGTTTCACTCAGTTTGATGAAAAGCAAATGCTCGCACTGATAAAAAATTAAATTTTTTTAAAGTTTTTTTGAACTAATCAAATTTTGGGGCGTCTATTATTATGCTTGTTGTTAAATTGCAGTTTACATAAGCATTATGTTGATTTCCCATTTGGTTACTAAATTTTAGTAATGTTAGAGCCAGCTCACCTTGAGCTGGCTTTTTTTATGCCTAAACCCCCTACTCTGCTGTGCGCTAATTCGTTATGATGATGTGTCTTTAAGTTATTGAGTTTTCGTTATGATTACAGAGCTAATTACACAGATTAATTGGCAAAGTGGAGTACTTGGTGCTGCTGTAGGTGCTGTTACTAGTGGTGTCATTTTTGCACTACAAAAAAGTCGCTTAAAAAATCAGTTAACTGATCTGCAAAATAGCCAGCAAATCCTGCAAAATCACTTAGAACAAAAGCAGCTGCAATTGCAAGAAACCCAGCATACCCTTTCGCAGCTACAGCAAGATTACGCTGAACAACGTGATGAGTCTCAACACTTTAAAACCCGTTTCGTAGAACAAGAAAAACAAGCACAACAATACAACCAATTTTGGCGTCAAGTTGAAGCTGAGCTTGCTGATACAAAAGCTGCACTTAATCAGCGGGATGTTGATTTAAGTACCTTACGAAGCACAGTAGAGCAAAAAGAACTGCATTTTAAAGAGCAGCTTAGTCATATCAAAGAAAGCAAAGAGCAACTCAAAAAAGAGTTTGAAAATCTCGCTAATCAAATCCTTGAAGAAAAATCGCAGCGTTTTAAAACCTTAAACCAAGAAAGTATTGAGCAATTATTAAAACCGGTTCAGGGTGAACTAAAAGGCTTTCGCGATAAAATGGAATTGATCCACGTTGAAGATCTAAAGCAACGTGCAGCACTAAAAACTGAGTTATTGCATTTACAGGCTAAAAGCCAAGCCATCACCGAACAAGCTGATAGGCTGAGCACCGCATTACAAGGGCAAAAGAAAACCCAAGGTAATTGGGGAGAGTTAATGCTTGAAAATGTACTAGACAGCGCAGGGCTGCGTGCTGGAGTAGATTATCAGCGTGAAGTGTCGTTTAACACCGAAGATGGCCGCTTACGCCCAGATGTTGTAGTGTATTTACCTCAACAACGTCATTTAGTTATTGATGCTAAAACCTCTTTAAACGCGTATACACGCTATGTAAATGCCGATACAGAGCTTGAGGCTCAGCAAGCGCTTAAAGAGCATGTTATGGCGGTGCAATCGCGTATAAACGAGTTAGCAAGCAAAGCCTACGACAGACTACCGGGTATTAACTCACCAGAAGTGGTGATCATGTTTGTACCTATAGAGTCGGCTTTTGTTGAAGCGCTTAAGTACCAAAGTGATATTTATCAGCAAGCAATCGAAAAGAACATTTTAGTTGCTACTCCAACGACCTTATTGACTAGTTTGAATATCGTAAAACAACTGTGGCGTTTTGAAGAGCAAACTAAATACTCAAAAGAGCTTGCCGCTCGTGCAGAGCGTTTTTACAACAAACTCAATGGTTTCCTAACCAGTATGGAAGGGGTTGGTAAGCAATTAGACCGCGCCAAAGAAAGCTATGATAAAGCATTTTCTCAGCTGTATCGTGGTAAAGGAAACTTGATTAAGCAGGCCTCTGAGTTCAAAGAATTGGGGGTTTCTGTTCAAAAAGAGTTACCCGTGGAAAGTGTTGAAAAAGCCCAATTAGAGTTAGATTAAATGCGATACAAAAAAGCCAACGTAATGTTGGCTTTTTTGTTATACCAATTCGCTTAATTAAGTATTATTGCGGATTGGTATTAGTTAACAAGTTCAGCTGACACGATATCGTTGAGCATCAAAAAGTGGTTAAGTACAGACTCTTCAAGCTCGAATACTTGCGCGATTTTTTCACCACTTGCTGACATCCCCGTTTGCGCACCTGCAAACTCGATATGTAACCCTAAACGTTTCAGGGTTTGGGTATCGTAACTATAAATAGCAGCATCACGTTTCTCGGTAATACCTGGCATCATCCCTATGATAGTAACCGCTTGTTCAACATTGATGATATCGAAAAATTGTCGCTCTGCGGTTTGCCATTTTGCTATATAGCTAGCGACCTCGGGCGGCTGCTCCATTGGCACGTATAGTGGCTGTAATGAGCCGCCATGCCAGCCTATAACGGCTTGCTCTTCAACGAAGACATGTGGACTTGCGGTAACGACATAATTGGCGCAAGACGATGCACAAAGCTCGCGTACCACAACATTGAGTTGATATTCATGAACTAAGCCTCCGAAATGGAGACCTGCCATCACATCACCACCTTCGCTATTAATAATTAAGGTGTTGATTTGCTGATCGCTATTTACTAATAATTGTTCAAACTTTTCAACATTTTGCTTTGATGTTTCGCCCTGAAAATAAATAGTGCCCGGCGATACCTCACTAATTTCAGCAACGCTTTGCTGTGTTGTTTTACAACCAACCAGCAGCACGCTCAATAATAATAAAAAACGCATTAACAATGCCTTGAAGTTTTGTTTGTATACAGTGCGCAATTTAATAATATGTCATTAACGAACTGCAAAAATGGCATAGTACGTTTTTTTACTTGAGAAATAAATCCACATAATAGGAACAATTGTATGAATATTGGAATTTACATCTATGATGATGCCGAAGTGCTCGATTTCTCAGGTCCGTTTGAGGTGTTTAGTACTGCCAAGCGCCTAGCGAATAATGACTGGCAAGTGAGTTTAATTGCCGAAAATGATAGGCCTGTACTTGCCCGTGGTGGTTATAGTGTAAACCCCCATTACAGCTTTGCTGATTGCCCTTTGCTTGATCTCCTTGTTGTGGTTGGTGGCGACCATACACTAGAGCTCGAAAAAGCAGAGGTTATTACTTGGTTAAAACACACAGCCACTAACACCAAGCGTGTTGCGAGTGTTTGTACGGGGGCGTTTTTGCTTGCTAAAACTGGGCTTTTAAACGGTAAAAATGTCACGACTCATTGGCAAGATCAACCTGAGCTGGCTGCTATGTTTTCTGATCTTAACGTGATTGCAGATACTCGTTGGGTCACCGACGGTAAGTTTACCAGCTCAGGGGGGATTTCTGCTGGCATTGATATGAGCCTAGCGTTAGTCGCTGAGTTTATTAGTTACGAACACGCCCTACTGACTGCCAAACAGATGGAATATCAATGGCAGACTTTATAATTGTTCAGCAATATAGTCGGTTATAAACTGCTTTAGACAGGCAGCCTTTTTACTCAGTAAACGTGCGCTTGGCCAGATTGCATAAATGTCGCGGTTTTCTCCTCGCCAGTGTGGCAGTACTTGAACTAGCTGCTGAGATTTTAATTCATCTATAACCTCAAACCGAGGTAACAAAGCGATACCTTGCTCATCACAAACTAAGTATTTTACAAATCCAGTATCGTTAAAAGTACTAGCAAATCGGCACATGTGAGTATAAGTTGCATTCGTTTGAGTATTGGTTAGCTGCCACTTATTTCTCAACGTGGTACCAATTAACCTATGTTGTTTTAAATCACTAGGCTCTTCTATGGCAGATGCCGAATTAAGGTATGCTTTAGTGCTTACAAATAAGGTATCAACACTGCCTAACTTTTTCTGATGGAGCATAGAATCAGCCTGCGGCCCTACTCTTATTGCTATATCAGCTTGGCTTTTACTGAGATCTTCAAGTTGGTTATTAAGCAGTAGCTCAAGTTGAATATCAGGGTACTGTTTAGTGAATGCGAGCCACATCGGCTTTAAGAAACCATGACTAATATTCAGAGGTGCTAAAACTTTAAGCTTTCCTGACAATTGTGCTTTTTGCTCATTAAGCTGGCGGTGAGTTTGTTCAAATTGCTCAATTAATTCAACATAACTTTGAAAATACACCTCCCCTGCTTGCGTTAACGTGCATTGCCTTGCTGAGCGATTTAATAGCTGCTCACCTAAGCGTTGCTCAAGTCGTTGTAAGCGTCTCGACACTGTTGCGGTAGGCAGAGACAAGTTCTTAGCCGCATTACTTAGGCCGCCTTGCTTAACAATCTGTATGAATAGAGCGATATCGTCAATCATGATCTCATTTATGCAATCATAGTTTGTTTATCTTACTATTTTTAGCACTTTTGCAATTAGATATCATGCCTTTTATTAAATCATTTAAGAGCATCTAATAATGAGTGTTAATGATATTTATGTGATAACTTTTGTAGGCATAGCGGCGACTTTGTTCATTGATCTTTATGCTTTTTTGCTGGCTAAAGTGTTTAAGATCCCTTCATTAAACTTTTGTTTAGTTGGCCGTTGGGGCTTGGGGTTATTAGATGGAAAGTTTATGCACCAGAATATAGCAGCTAGCCCTGTTAAGCATTTTGAGTGCGTGTTTGGCTGGTTCGTCCACTACTTTATTGGTGTTTTATTTTCGTTTTTATTTATATTACTGGTCGGTATTGCTTGGCTTGAACAGCCCACCTTAATCGCTGCATGTATATTTGGATTAGCTAGCGTATCTATGCCATTTTTTGTTATGCAGCCCGCTTTAGGGATGGGGATAATGGCTACGAAAACAGCAAACCCACTTCAAGCCCGCTTAAAAAGTGCTGTAACTCACCTACTTTTTGGTGTCGGATTAAATTTATCAGCTCAATTCATTCAATTTATTTAGGAGTAAGTAATGGACGCAAAGCATTGGCATCAACGTTGGGAAAATAACGAAATAGGTTTTCATGAAGGAGACGTTAACCGTTACCTAGATCACTGTTTTACTAACTTAAATTTACAGCAAGGCGATACTGTTTTTGTGCCACTGTGTGGCAAAACTCACGACATTCATTATTTGCTCGCGCAAGGTATGCGTGTTGTTGGGGCTGAGCTTAGTGAGATTGCCATTAAGCAATTATTTGATGAGTTAAAACTAGAACCCGAAATCAGCCAACACGGCGAGCTATTACGTTACCAAGGCGCAAATCTAACCGTTTGGGTAGGTGATATCTTTGCACTGACCGCGAATGAACTTGGCACTATCAACGCGGTTTATGACCGTGCTGCCTTAGTTGCGCTGCCAAAGCCCATGCGCATTCGCTATACCCAGCATTTACTAGAGTTGACCAATAGAGCTAAACAATTAGTGGTGGTCTTTGAGTATCAGCAAAATGAATTTTCGGGTCCGCCGTTTAGTGTAGTCGCCGATGAGCTACATCAGCACTACGATGCTTTTTATCAGCTAACATTACTGTGCAAAGAGCCTCTCGAAGGTGGCTTAAGAGGGCAAATCCCCGCCATGAACGTTGCTTGGTATTTAAGTTAGTACTTACAAACTAGTGGTGTGTAAATTCACACCCTAATTGTGCGTTTTTGTGGCTGGTTATTGTATCTCTGTGCGTGCACTATAGTGATAAGCGTATTTAAGGAGCACATTTATGCAAAAGCCACGCGTTTTCTTTGTTTCACATGGCGGCGGTCCTATGCCTTTACTTGGCGATCCAAGTCATGCTGATATGGTTACTTGTTTGCAGTCTATTGCTGCAAAAATTCAAAAGCCGTCAGCTATTTTGATGGTGAGTGCACACTGGGAAGCGAACCCAATTAGCATCACTTCGAGCGCTGCTCCTGAGCTAATTTATGATTACTATGGTTTTCCTGAGCCTGCTTACAGTATTGAGTACCCAAGCCCTGGCGAACCAGCCCTTGCCGAAAAAGTACATCAAGCATTGGCAAAGGCTAATATCGATAGCACTTTAAACCCATCTCGTGGCTTTGATCACGGTATGTATGTGCCTTTGAAGATTATGTATCCAGAGGCAGATATACCTTGTGTGCAATTGTCGTTACATCCAAGCCTTGAGCCAAGCTTACACCTAGCGATAGGTGAGGCTTTACAACAGCTTGATTACGATAATTTATTGATCATTGGTTCTGGCTTTACTTTTCATAATATGCGCGCATTTTTTACGCCTGAAACAGCTGAAATTAAAGCGCAAAATATCGCTTTTGAGCAATGGTTAGTCGATGTATGTGGCAATACTGAGCTGAGTGAGCAGCAGCGACAAGCTAAGTTATTAGAGTGGAAAATGGCCCCTGCTGCGCGTTTTAGTCACCCTCGTGAAGAGCACTTATTGCCGTTACATGTTTGCTATGGTGCGGCGATGCGCCCTTGTAGTGATATCTACGAACTACGTATTGCCAACAAGCAAGCCAGTATGTTCTTGTGGGACGATTGAGTTTAAGTTCAACCCCCCTGATAACACGATAAAAGCTCAGATTTTATAAGTTTATTTTGGTACGCTAGGTAAGTTAAAACCTAGGAACAACAAAATGAACTTAATAAAAACATCAACCCTTGCGTTTGCTGTGGTTGCGGGTTTAGGTTTGCAAGCATGCTCAAGTACAGAGCAAGCGAGCACGCCATCAGCAAAAGTGAACGCAACGGCTAATCCGCTCTCGCTTGAACAAATTTATAAAGAAAAAGACTTTAAAGCTGAGCGTAGCACCTATTTTACGTGGCTCGATGATGGTACTGGTTATACGGTACTTGAAGAGCGCGAAAGCGATAAAAGCAACCAAGACGACAAAGCTAAAGACGATGAGCACGGCGTAAAAGGCAATGATATTGTGTTTTATAACGCCGATGGCACGGGTCGTAAGGTACTTGTTAGCTACGAAAAATTAATTCCCAAAGGTGAGAAAGAGCCACTCACTGTTGAAAGCTATCAATGGTCTAAAGATGGTAAATGGCTGATGGTTTTTACCAATGGCGAGCAAGTGTGGCGCTCACGTAGCCGTGGTGATTTTTGGCTTTTAAACCTCGAAACTGATTCGCTGTATCAGTTAGGTGGCGAAAACATCGAAGCGAAAAAGCTGATGTTTGCTAAGTTCTCACCTGATAGCTCAAAAGTAGCTTACGTGCGTGATAACAACATCTACATGGAAAAAGTCGGCAGCAAGGCTGTGACTGCTTTAACCACTGACGGTAACGACACCATTGTTAATGGTAATTTTGACTGGGTATACGAAGAAGAATTTACCATTCGTGATGGTTTCCGCTGGAGTCCAGACAACAAATCAATTGCCTATTGGCAGCTTGATACCAGTGGCGTTAAATACTTCACCATGATCAATAACACCGATGATCTCTACCCTACCCTTAAAGAATTTCCGTATCCAAAAGCCGGCGAGATGAACTCTGCGGTTAAAGTGGGTGTGGTCAGTCTTAGCGACAAGAAAACCCGTTGGGCTGAACTAGGTGGCGATAATCGCGATCGTTATATCCCACGTATTAGCTGGGCAGGTACTGGTGAATCTTTGATGATCCAAGATCTTAACCGCCCGCAAAGCCACAACAAGGTTTGGTTATTCGACTGGCAAAAACAACAGCTGACTAAAATTCTTGAAGATAAAGACGATGCCTTTATTGAGTGGTTTTATAAAGCAAACTGGTCAAAAGACGGTAAGTTCTTTATTTGGCACAGTGAGCGTGATGGTTGGCGTCATCTATACCGTGTATCTCGCGATGGTAAAACGGTTGTTGATTTAACACCGGGCGAGTACGACATCATTGATATGCTAGCGCTCAACGAAGATAAAAACGTTATGTACTTTACTGCATCACCGGATGATCCTGGCCAACGTTATTTATTCCGTACCTCGCTTGATGGCAGCTCTAAACCGGTGCGCGTAACGCCTGAGTCATTTGATGGTTCAAACAGCTATTACATGTCTAAAGATACCTCTTGGGCGATGCATACCTTCTCTAAGTTTGGCACGCCACCAATGAAAGAGATTATCAAAGTAAGCGATCACAGCAATGTGAAAACCTTAGTTGAGAACACAGCATTAAAAGAGAAATTAGCGACTGAGCAATTACCGACTCACGAGTTCTTTACGGTTAATGCGCGCGATGGTGTTGAGCTTGATGGCTACATCATGTTCCCTGCGAATATGGATAAAAGCAAAAAATACCCAATCGTTTTCTATGTCTATGGTGAGCCATGGGGATCAACAGTACAAGACCGTTGGGAAGGCGACAGTTACTTATACAAGTCGTATCTAACTCAGCAAGGCTTTATTGTTGCCTCAGTTGATAACCGCGGCACACGCGCACCAAAAGGCAGAGATTGGCGTAAATCTATCTACAAAAAAATAGGCTCTATTACCGTACGAGACCAAGTTGACGCCCTTGATGCAATGGCAAAACGTTGGGATGTCATTGATACCGACCGTGTGGGTGTATGGGGTCACTCAGGTGGCGGTAGTTCAACGCTTAATTTGTTATTCCGCCATGGTGATAAATATAAAGTGGGTATTGCCTCAGCCCCTGTGCCAGATATTCGCTTGTACGATACTATCTACCAAGAGCGCTATGCAGGTAACCCAAATACCGATCCTGAAAGTTACGACAACACGTCTCCGATCACCTTTGCAAAAGACCTGCAAGGTAAGTTACTACTGATCCACGGTACCGGAGATGATAATGTACACTACCAAGGTTCAGAGCGTTTAATTAACGAATTAGTTAAGCACAATAAACAGTTCGAGTTTTTCTCTTACCCGAACCGTTCTCACAGCCTCCGTGAAGGTGAAGGCACTACCCTACACTATCACACTATGATGGCTAACTTCTTCGAAAAGCATCTACTAAACAAGTAAATATGCTTTATTAAAAAATACCGCAGCTTAGATGTTAAGCTGCGGTTTTTTTATGCAAACTGTAAACCCCCGTTACAGATAATAAGCGATTCGTTTTGAGCTTTCCGCATTAGGCTGCACAAAATAACCCGCACCAATTTAAAAGTATTAAGCTACCTCTTAAGCCTCATTAGATGGGCTTGTTTCGTGAATAAAATTCCATAATTCATTTGGTGATCTACATATTTTCTACACTTTTCAACCTTGCCTCTGTGGTAATTTTTTAAGCAATAATTCATGTAGGGAATTTGGTTATGAAATTAGGTAAAAAGGTGTGGCAATCACTGGCAGTAGTTGCCTTATTGGCAAACTTAGCGGCTTGTGGTGGCAGTGACTCATCGTCGTCATCAGATACAGATACATCGACTAGCGATAGCAGTGGTACTGATAACAGCGGTACTGACAACAGTGGTAGTGACAACAGTGGCTCTTCAAGTAGCTCAGGTTCAATTAGTGTCAGTGACTTCAGCGATATCAGTCTAGGTGACTGTGAGCTCGATACCAGCCTAGAGTCACTCGTGTGTGCTGCAAATGCATTAATCGACACGTTAGATGAAGATGAACTTGCTGATTTACAACTTGATTATTCAGACTCTGAAGCAAGAACTGTGTGGTCAAACTTACCGACGGGCAATGTAAGTCGTAATGGTATTGAACTTGGGGCATTAGACGATGAATCACTTGAAGCGGCGATGATGGTTGCGAAAGCGGCGCTGAGTGATGATGGCTATCAAGATTTCTTAGGTGTTATTGCTGCGGATGATTATTTAAATGAGCTAGGTGGTGGTTCTGCTTACTCATCTGGTAAATATTATCTGGCGTTTTTTGGCGACCCAGATGTGAGCGGCGACTGGATGTTGCAGTTAGGTGGTCACCACTTAGCTTATAACATTACTTACTTAAATGGCGATGGTTACCCTGTGCCAAACCATATTGGTACTGAACCTAAAGTCAGCTTTGAACTAGACTCGGCAAGCTATGCCCCGCTTGCGGATGAAGGTGATGCCCTCGTTGCTATGTTTGACTCGTTAAGTGAGTCTGAGCTTGCTGAGGCTTACTTAAGCGGTGAAAGCTATTCAGATGTATTAATGGGCCCAGATAACGGAAGTGGTACGTTACCAACTGATTACCCTACAGGTGATAATCGCAAAGGGATCCTTGTTTCAAGTTTAACGCAGGATCAACAAGCACTGGTTACAGCAGCAATCGAGCAGTGGATCAACGACTACCCTGAAGAAGTGGTTGAAAACTTAACGCTAAGCTATGTAACGAGTTCTGCTTATGCAGATACCTACATTGCCTGGGCTGGCACTGAATCGGCTGGTGTTGATGTGGATGTTGCCGGGACTTATATGCGTATTGATGGCCCTAACCTTTGGATTGAGGTGGCGTGTCAAAATGGGGTGATTATCAGTGATGAAACTCACTACCATACAATGTTCAGGGATAAGAGCTGGGATTATGGTAATAATTTATAAGCCATGAAAGCAGTAATTAATCTCCTATTTGGGCTGACCTTTTTGGTCAGCCTCTTTTGTACCAAAGCCTTTGCCCATTCTGCTTCAACGAGTTCTGTGTTTATTGATACGCATAAACCACAGATTGAACTCGAAATTTATATACCCCTCGATCAATTACGTTTAGCTGATGAAAGTTTATTTCCTTCACAAAGTGATGATCTAAAGCAGGTTAATTTCTCGGCTTTACAAGACTACATGCAAACACATGTAAGTATCACAACACAAAATTCTCAGTCGTTAACAGCACAAAAGGTTGATGATTTTGCTATCCATGAATTTGATAACGTACTGTTTATGGTAATGAAGATGTAATTTATCAAACCAGATAATTTTGATACCAGTGGTTTTTCTTTGCATTACAATGCCATTTTACACCGAGTTGTTACTCACAAAATTTATGTTTCGTATCGCAACGATATGCATGAAGTACTTAAAGCAAGTCAAGACATAGCAACCATAGGGTTGATCCGCTATCAGCGCGAAACCTTATTTATAGAGCCTGAAAAAATCACTGCATGGTCTCAGTTTAAGCTGATGTTTGTAAATGGTATGAGCCATATTGCAGCGGGTATAGATCATTTGCTATTTTTACTTTGTTTAATTTTGCCCGCCCCTCTAGTTAGTGCCAATAAGCGCTGGCAATCAGTGGCACCTGTGCGCCAATGTGTTATGTCGGTAGCTAAAATTGTCACCTTCTTTACACTCGGACACTCATTAACGCTAGCCCTGACGACGCTTGGTTATATTTCATTTCCTGCAAAGCCAATTGAGATTTTGGTTGCGGCCTCTATTTTAGTTTCGGCGTTGAATGCAATCAGGCCGATCTTTTCGCAGTCAGCTATGTGGATAGCATTTATTTTTGGGCTTATCCATGGTCAAGCATTCGCGATAGAAATGAGCCATATGGGGTTTGATAGTCAGGCTATTATCGTTGCATTGGTTGCATTTAATCTGGGTATTGAAACTGTGCAGTTGTTAATCGTTATTTGCGTTGTACCCGTGCTAGCAATGCTTGCCAGAACTTATTTTTATAATGCTATTCGAATTACATTATCAGTGCTGGCAATGGCGGCTGCGAGCTATTGGATTATTGAGCGAAGTGTGTAATGAAAGGGCCTTATTTGGCCCTTCTTACTTTTAAAACAAAGTTACAAATAGGTGTTAAACCAATTAACTAGTTCTGATTCTAGTTGTTCTTTATGGTTCATTAAAAAGTGATTGTCACCGTCATACACCACAAGTTTATGGGGTATATGATGCTTATCTAGTGCTTTGGCAAATTGAATTGAGTTCTCGACCGATACTCGTTTATCGTCACTGCCATGAATAAGTAATATGGGCACTTTAGGCGATAGCTTATCAACCCAGTTCATAACAGAGCGTGCTTCAAGCTCTGCTTGTTTGTTCTCTTTATAATTGGGAATACGACGCACATACACGTTTTTTTCCATGTTAGGTCTAAACGTAAGCTCTTTAACTAAATCGGTCGCCCCAGCAATGGTTACAATGGCTTTTATCTTGTTTGTGTGTTGCATGGCAAGGTGGGTTTGCATGCCGCCTCGGCTCGCTCCTAACATGCCAATACGGTTTTCATCTGCATTTGCTATGTGCGGAATAAAATCAATAAGCGCAAGTACGTCGTTAACATCTTTGCCACCAAACTCATCTAAGTCATCATTTTTAGTTAATGTACCGCGGTATTGGCTGCCGATAACCACAAAGCCTTGCTCTGCTAAAGGAAATAAATTACGCATCATTGCTGCAAAATTAACATTGCCAAAATTACCATTGCCGCCGCGGTTATAAATTAATACTGGAAGCTTATTCTTGATGACTTTAGGTTTGATGATATAACCAAGCACCTCAACATTATCGACCTGATATTTAAAATTATGGCAGGTTAAATTAGCTTTAAAGTTATCGAACATTTCTTGTGGAAAGGTTTCTTCAAAGGCTTTAATACGCTTTAAGTATGCTTCTTCGTTTTTAGCTTTGCGTTTATTCTTTTGCGCAATAAATTGGTGCCACGAATCATAGTCAGCAAAGATGCCTGTGAAGCAGTCTGTTTCTTTTGTGACATGTTCATCATCGATAATTTTCGCTGCGCTGGTAGAAAAAACAGCGAGAAATAGGCTGGCAAAGAGTAGTAATTTATACACAACAACATCCTTATTGGTGACTAAAAGTTACGAATCCACAGTAACTTAAATGATGGTTATTTGTATATAACTACTTTTTTACGTATCAAAACTTTTATATTATGAAAGTTAACTTATTGAATTGGAAGTCATAATGAGCAATAAACCGCCGCATATATTAGAGTTACTACCTAAGCGTTACACCTTGTGGGGGTTATTATGTTTATCCTTGGGGTTCGCTATATTTGTAATTATATGGTCTCGAGCTCCTGAATACCGGCCTTTGGTACAAGATATGCGCTTAGTCAATGCCGTCAAGATAGTCGATGTACTGGACGTTGAAGAGATCCCTTACAAGGCTGATATTAAAAATCATATTTTGTACGTCGATGTTCTTCATTCAGACCAAGCAAGGCTAGCACTTGCTAAAGTAGGTTTCGTCTTTGATTATCCAAATAAAGATACATTTAGTTCAATACCACAAGCATGTGCCTTACTTGAATCACAAGAAGCAAAGGAAAATAGGCCTATTCATCAAACTGAATGGTTTCTCCGATTAGTTCGCATAATAATGGCCGCGATAGTACTTATTACTTTAATCTTGGTCGTTGTACGACCCATTTTAAAGAATCTTATTCTTGAAGATAACAACAAGGATTAATATACCTTTTAGCAAATAAAAAGCCGCAATAAGCGGCTTTATCTGTAATGGGGCTTTACACTAAAATTAGGGTTTGGCGTTATTCAACCGAAATGAATACTTCAACTTCTTCACTGCTTTTATAAAACTCAAAGTCAGTTTTATATGCTCGAATATGCGGGCACTGTTCATTACTAAAGTACTGCCAAACTTGACCCCAAACATCGATAACGGTTTGTGGCATTGCACCTTTGCCACTAAAGCGAAGGTAGTTACCTGTGGCGAGTGTCGTTTGTTCTATCTCTGATGATGTGACTTGCAGATCAGTACACGCAAAGACATCAAACTCCCCTGTGACATCAGATTCATAATGAGTGTACACGCCATAAACTTGGCTAGATGGGGTTAATTTTGGCGCTATGTCTGTGTAAAACTGCTGCCATAAGCCAGCTATTTTGGCACCTTCGCCACTCATTTCATTCATATTGCAGGTGCGAACTTTGAGGCCAAATAAAGTTGTCGGGTTGTCGATATTGATGTGTGTTACTTGCTGATCCATTGCATTTATCCTTGCTTAATTTGTTCCCAGTAAAATACCAGAGCACATGTACTTTAACCTAGCCTTTTTAATTATTTATTTTAAAAAGACTATATTTTGTCAACGGCCTTTACAGCTTAAAAAACAGTCATGGCATCCTTATCTGCATCAGGTTAAGATGGGTAAAATAACAACAAAATCAGCGGGTGTTTAATGAATAAAATCAATGCGCTTATCTACTTTCTAGCCTTTAGTAGCGGTTTTTGTATTATGGGAATTGAGCTTTTAGGCGGGCGAATTTTAGCGCCGTATTTTGGTAGCAGTGTGCATATTTGGGGCAGTATTATCACTGTATTTATGTTGAGCTTATCTATCGGCTATTTACTTGGCGGCAAGCTCTCAACCCGCAATCCTTCGTTAACTAAATATGGACTCATTTTCTTTGTGGCAAGCATTATGGTGGTGCCAATTGTATTGTTTGCAGAGCCAATTATGACCTTTATTTTCACCCATATTGAAGACAGTCGTTACGGCTCGTTGCTGGCATCAACGGCGTTGTTTTTTATCCCTACAACAATACTCGGCATGATCTCACCTTACTCAGTGCGATTATTGGTTACCGATCATGAAAAAAGTGGTCAGGTTGCCGGTGGTTTGTATTTTGTGAGCACCCTAGGTAGTGCGCTTGGTACGATTATTACCTCTTTTTATATGGTGTTAGCGTTTGATGTTAACGACATCATTAAAACCTTTGCAGCGGTATTAGGCGCGCTTGGTTTGCTTGCAATTGCTGTTAGTCAATTAAAAACGAAGGAGCGTGCTGTATGTTTAGAATCTTAATGCTTTGTTTGATCATGACATTGCCTTTTAGCAGCTTAGCCGAAGTAATACATAAAGAGCGCTCGCTTTATCGCAATATTTTAGTGGAGAAGACTGGCGATTTACTGTGTTTAAAATTTAACGAAAAAACCCGTAAAAGTACGCAAAGCTGTATGTATAAAAGTAAGCCTAAAAAGCTGGTGTTTAATTACACCAAAATGACGTTTGCAAGCTTACTATTTATTGATGATCCTAAAAATGTACTGATCATAGGTTTAGGAGGAGGTTCACTCTCTAATACCATTCATGAGCTTTACCCTAGCGCTCATATCGAAAATGTCGAAATTGACCCTGCGGTAATAAAAGTTGCCCGTGATTATTTTAGCTTTGTAGAAACCGATAACGTGACGTCAAAAGTGCAAGATGGCCGTATTTTCATTAAACGCGCCGCACTTAAAAAACAAAAGTACGATTGGATTATTCTTGATGCCTTTAATGGCGATTATATCCCTGAGCACCTTCTCACTAAGGAATTTTTTGCAGAAGTAAAAAGTATACTGGCTGATGGCGGCATTGTTGCAGCAAATACTTTTTCATCGAGTAAATTGTACCAGCATGAGTCGGCAACTTACTTTGATGTGTTTGGTGACTTTGTTAATGTTGTGACCTATGAAAACTCTAATCGCATTATTTTGGCAGGATTCGAGACTATGCCTAGCCAGCAACAATTAGCAGAACGCGCCAATAAACTCGCAAATAAGTTAACCCCTTACGATGTTGATTTGCAGTTACTGCGTGAACATTTGTTTTATACTAAGGGTAATCAAGATTGGCCCGCGGATACCAAGGTACTCACTGACCAATATTCACCTGCGAACTTGTTAAATTATCAATGATCAAACACATCTTAATTGCATGTCTTTTATTAACGAGCTCTGCTGCTATGGCAGAGCAATCTTCTACTGCTCCTTTAACTGCAAGTCAGCAGCAATTGTCTAAACTACTGAGCCAATATAAAGGGAAAGTTGTGTTACTCGATTTTTGGGCATCTTGGTGCAGCCCGTGCCGACGCTCGTTTCCTTGGTTTATTGCCATGCAGAGCAAGTATCAACAGCAAGGCCTTAAAGTAGTTGCTGTAAACATTGATGTTGAGCGCGGTGATGCCGATGCATTTTTAGCTGAGTTTGCAGTGAACTTTAATATTATTTACGACCCAGATGCTGTTATTGGCAGGCAATACCAACTTAAAGGGATGCCGAGCAGCTTTTTAATTGATAAAGAAGGCATAGTACGATTCCAACACACAGGATTTGTTGCTGATAAATTAGACCTCTATGAAAGCCATATCAAAGAGTTAATTGCTAAATAGTGTGATTAGGTAGATAACTTTTGCTGTTGTTCGCTTTTATCGAACACAGCTATCTATTTTATTAATTGCACTAATATTTACTTAGCATGCTAACTACATTAAAATAGTTAGCATGCTAAGTAAATGGAGCGCATCATGTCTTCCACTCCCCCTTTTCACGAAACTCTTGATTTAACATTATGCGGCAGTATGGGCCGTGTGCATCGTTTATGTCGCGATGCTGTCACTTTGGCGGTTGAGCCTTTGGGCCTTACTCAATCTCGCTGGACTGCGATGATGCACCTGTTTCATTTAAACCAAGGTTGTACGCAACAAGAGTTGGCAAATAGCTTAGGCATTGAAATGCCTTCACTAACTCGCACTATTAAGCAGCTTGAGCAACAAGAGATTATTGCTCGTAAAGCTGACGCTGAAGATAAACGTAGTAAACGTCTGTACTTCACTGAGCAAGGTCTACAATTGTTAGACACATTGCAGGTGATTATTGCCGATGTGAAAGAGCACCTTTATGCCGATTTAACCACTGAGCAACTCGATACCATGGCGCATGGCTTAATTCAGATGGAACAGAATGCCCGTCAGTGTATCCGTCATTATTCAGGAGATAAGTAACGTTATGACACCAGATCAAAAGTTTGCCCGTTACGTAAAAATCTCTTTAGCGGGTTTTATTGTTTTATTTTTATATTTTGTGATTGCCGATTTGTATATGCCTGTTACACCGCAGGCCCGTGTGTATCATCCGGTTGTGCAAGTGACCCCACAGGTAAGTGGTCGTGTGACTGACGTGTTAGTGACTAATAATCAAGCCGTCGAAAAACAGCAAGCCTTGTTTAAGATTAACGATGAGCCTTTTGAGCTTGCCGTGCAACAAGCTGAACTTGCATATGATGATGCAAAACTACAAAACCAACGTTTAGATAGCAGTGTGAAGGCAATAGAAGCACAGTTAGCGGCTGCTCAAGCTAAGCTACATGAGCAAACGTTGCTGTTTGAACGCGCTGAGTCGCTATTGAAAAAGCGTTCTATTTCAGAGCAAGAGTACGAAACTATCAATGCGAACTATCAATCAAGCAAAGCCAATGTGGCTGCAATTGAAGCCCAGCTTAGCGAGGCTAAATTAGCGCGCGGTAAAATAGGGGATGACAATTTAGCGCTTCGCCATGCTCAAAACCAGCTTGAGCAAGCAAAACTAAACCTGTCGTACACCACAGTGACAGCTGATACCGACGGTAAAACAGCAAACTTACAGGTAACACCGGGTACCTATGCTAATAAGGGTCAGCCGTTAATGGCGATTGTTGCTAATAAAGCTGATTTAGTGGCTGATTTTCGTGAAAAGTCTTTAGTTCACGTGCAAATTGGTAGTACTGCAAAAGTCAGCTTTGATGCGCTACCGGGCAAAGTGTTTACAGGCAAAATTGTTAGTTTTGAAGCGGGTGTGAGTGATGGCCAGCTTAATGCCAACGGTTTACTCAGTGCCACTGAAAGCAGCAACCGTTGGGTACGAGATGCACAGCGTCAACGTATTCATATTAAGCTAGATGAACATCAGATGCTGGCAAAATTTCCAAGTGGTGCGCGTGCAACCGTACAGCTTTTGCCTGACTCTAGCATTGGCAGTTGGTTTGCAAGCATGCAAATTCGCTTCATTAGTGTTCTGCACTTCATTTACTAAGGCTGGGTGAGTTATGTCAGTATTGCAACTCGATGGTAATGGCTTACGCCAAGCACTACGCATTGCTACGGGCTCAGCATTAGGGTTTTCACTGGCAAAATTGATGAACTGGCCGAATGGTATCTTTTTTACTGTTTATCCTATGCTATTGCTTGGTTTAGTGCCTGTGCTTAACATGCATATTATTCGTCAGTTTTACGCAGGCGCGGTGTTCAGTGCGCTGTTTGTGCTGGTTGTGCAAGGGTTGTTTGCACACCTGCCTGTGGTAATGACGATGATGAGCTTTATCGCTTTTGCCTTTTTGTTCTATCAAATGAGCCGTGGTGCTAACTTTTTATTTGGCGCCACAACGGTGGTGAGTTTGTCGATTCAATTACATTTTTCGACCTACACCGGCGGTGGTGTCAGTATTTATCCGCTGATCATTAGTAACGCTGTTGCAGTTGTCGTAACTGTGCTGTTTTCGATGCTAATGCATGGTTTATTCCCTGATGTTGCACCACGGCAAGGTCGGGTAATGCCAGAGAAAGCAAAAGAAAGTATACGCCATGAAGTATTACTTTGTTCAACCGTAGCGACTTTATCATTTGTTGTATTTCAGGTCTTTGATTTACAGGATTCAATTTCAGCTCAAGCAGCCTCGGTACTGATATTGTTTTCGTTGTGCTGGAAAGCAGCTGGTATGGCCGCGTGGCAACGTGCAATAGGCACCCTAATTGGGTGTAACTTAGCGTTAGTGGCACAGTTATTTTTGTATAACCACACCGATATTTTGATATTTCCGGCGTTAATTCTGTGGATTTTGACTTTTATCTTTAGTCGTTATCACATAATTGGTGGCGGTATTCCGGGTGTAGGCTTTGGTATTATCACCACATTTGGTATTTTGTTTGGTCAGTCATTAGGGCCGGGACAAGATCTCGTATACAGCGCGCTGTATCGTTTTTCGTCAGTGTCTGTGGCGATACTATTGAGCTTATGTGCGGTGTATATAATGCATCACATCTTAAATCGCTTTGAAATAACAAGGCATCATACGTTTGATTAAAAATCAAAATGCACAAAAAAGGGAGTTAATCAGAACTCCCTTTTTTATTATTTGGTTCGAAAATGGTGGGTAAAGACTTAAGTAAATCGTCTTGTTTTTTTACAACACTCTGTACGCAGGTTTTTGAGGCGACATCTGCAACCCAAGCGCCCCATTGTGAACTACCAGGTTCTTCACCTGGAGTTGCCCACCATCTGGCTTTATAAAGAATTTCGTTATAACAGGTTTCACTACCTTGCGGATACGCGTTTCCGGCTTGCCATGAATCTACAGCAAAGCCCGACATAGGCAAAGCTGACAGCGTTATCATTGCAGCGGCAACAATGCGTGATTTCTGGCCCATACGCGGCTCCTTCATTAGTGGTGAGTTTGTATGACTATTATAGACGCGGCAGGATTAACCATCAATTAACTTTGTTAACAAGTTACACTTCTTTACAGTTCTGCTTATTTTTGACACGATCTTCTGATGTGAAAGTTAGAATTTTACATTTTTTCTTAATACTTTTGTTTGTCCCCTTTTGGTTTTGCTGTCCATGCGTTTTCTCTGAGAACTTTTGCTTGGTTTTGTCGCTCTGCGCGCCTTTTGTACTTGTGTGGCATTAACGATTAATTCTTTCAAACGATTAAGCGCGTCTTCTTTGTTCATCTCTTGCGTGCGATGACTTTGCGATTTAATGACAATAACGCCCTCTTTGGTAATTCGAGAATCATTTAAATTAAGTAAACGCTGTTTGTAAAAGTCAGGTAGTTTTGAGCGCTTAATATCAAAACGAAGATGAATTGCAGTGGCTACTTTATTGACGTTTTGGCCGCCTGCACCTTGCGAGCGGATCGCACTAAAGTCGAGCTCCCATTCATCAATTGTGACGGTATTAGAAATAATTAACATCAGGTTCAGTTAACTGTGGTAAAAAAGGTATTGTAACATTTGTAATTGGCCAAACATAATCGCTCTATCATGTGAGCCAATTGCTAACCATTTTGAAAGAAAGGAGATCACGATGAAAGCACTACTTATTTCTATTAGTCTACTGGCGATGAGCTTTTCTAGTTTCGCAGAAGATATTACTGAAAGCCAGCTACAGCGTTATATAAAAGCCTTACCTGCTGTGGTCAATTGGTCACAAAATCAGTCTGAATTAGATACTGTAAATCTCGGTGGTATGCTAGGTAGTTCTGATGGTGTTGACAGTTCGTCAGTAATGGATGCATTAGGCCACATTAAAGATCACGAGCTATACACAGAGTTTGAAGCCCTGACCAAGCAATATGGTTTCACACCTGAGCAGTTAGTTACTGTTGGCTCAGAGGTATCAATGGCGTATTTAGAAAACCTTAAAGCGGGTATGTCAGAAGAGAACAAGCAACGTGTAAATCAAGCAATGAGTGGTTTACAAAGCCTTACGGCATCATCATCTGATGCGGGGACTCGCTCAATGGCAGGTGCTTTAGAAGGTGTTAAAGCAAGTACTGCAACAGCAGATGTTAGCGAAAGTAACGTTAACTTAGTTAAGCAGTATATGCCGCAGTTAAAAGAATTGTTCGCAATGTTGCAGTAACAGCACAATAAAATAAAGAAAGCGGCTAAGAAGCCGCTTTTTTTGTGCTTACTCAAATACCATCGCGTTTTTTAGCTGCTGCTTTTGTTCTGCAGTTGGTAAAAATCCAGTTTGTACAAACTCATTAAGGCTTGAGTGACGTTCAAAGTAAAGAATATCAAGGGCAAAACGATTCATGCCGTACAAGCCCCGATGGATCATATTTGCCGAAAATATGAGTAAGTCACCTTTTTTGAGTGCCACACTTTTACCGCGAGTCAGTGAGTCACTATTGCTAGCGCCCTGTTGTTCTAATCTAACAGTTAACTCTTCATCAGAATCCCAGTTTTTATGACTACCCGGTATTAGTTCTATTCCCGGTTCATCTTCAAAAGCAACGCGGCAATGTAATACTTCAGGGCCGCTAAGAGCGGCCTTTTGCGCATCAAGCTCTAAGTGATACTGCATATCGCGATGCCAATAATTTGCTTGTTTAGAGTTGTAAGGGTTAAAGAATAGTTGAGTATTCATAAACTGAGGATCAGCAACAATACCTTTAACCTGTTTCAATAGAGTGTTAGCGCTGACAAACTCAAAAAGAGCAAACTTTTCCTCAACACTTAAACATGCAGCGCCAGTCAAACCTGAGCTATTAATCCCTCTGGATTGGTAAAAAGGTTGGTTTTCTTGCAACCAGTGATGATGAAATTTATCGAGAATTGGCCTTACCTTGCTAAGCTCACTCTCTGTGTAAAGGCCCTTTACATGGTAGTAGCCATTTTCAGCAAAAAAGTTATTTTCCATTTTTTACCTTGCTAAAATTGCACGTATTTTACTACTAAGCTCAGGCAATACTTGTTGCTCAAACCACGGATTTTTCTTTAGCCAGATATTATTGCGAGGGCTTGGGTGAGGCAGTGGCAAGTAATTTGGCCAATATTCACGCCACGATTTTACTAACTCAGTTAAGGGCAGCTGCTTAGTGTGGGGTAAATGATATGCCTGCGCATACTTTCCTAAGATAATGGTGAGCTCAATATTATTTAGTTGCGCTAAGAGCTTTTCACGCCATGCAATCGCGCACTCTTTTCTTGGCGGTAAATCACCTGATTTTCCTTTGCCAGGGTAACAAAAACCCATCGGCAAGATAGCAAAATTGTGCTCATCGTAAAATTCATCGCTTGTTACACCAAGCCAAGAGCGAAGCCTTTGCCCGCTTGCATCATTAAAAGGTTTGCCACTTTCATGTACTTTAGTTCCTGGCGCTTGACCGGCAATTAAAATACGAGCTCGAGGATTAAATTGAATAACGGGCCGCGCCCCAAGAGCTAAATGAGGCTCGCAGATCACGCATTTACTAACTTGTTCTATTAGTGTTTGAGTACTCATGAGTTAGTAAAAATATGATCTATGCTTGTTTTGACCAAACTGCTAACTCGTTACCACTTGGCTCTGTGAAGTGAAAACGACAGCCTCCAGGAAAATCAAACAAAGGCTTAATAATTGTGCCACCGTGTTTTTCTACCTGCGCTTGTGTCTCTTTAATATTATTTGAATAAAGCACCAGTAGCGCGCCGCCATTATTGGTTAAGCTAGTTAATGGGGCTTGATAAAAACCGCCATCAAGGCCCGCTGATTCAGCGCTAAAGGCCGTGTATTCAGGGCCATAATCGGTAAATTGCCATTTAAAAACCTGATGAAAAAATGCTTTTGTTGCGGCTAAATCTTTAGCAGCAAATTCAACATAATTTAGGCTATGGTGGTTCGACATGGTGTGCTCCTAATTTAAACTATTCTCAAGCGCCATAGCGCAATGAAGTGCTGTACTATCAAGTAGTGGAATCGATGTATCTGCTTGTTGAACTAACAAGGCTATTTCGGTGCAACCAAGAATAATGGCTTCAGCACCTTGCTGAGTTAGATTATCAATAATGGTTAAATACTCGGCTTTAGATTCTGGGCTGATGATGCCTTTACATAGTTCATCATAAATCACTCGATGCACTGTTTCACGCCCCTGTGCATCAGGAATTAACACCTCTATGGCGAATTTATCTGCTAGGCGTTGCTTGTAAAAGTCTTGTTCCATAGTGAACTGGGTACCCAACAAAGCCACTTTTTTGAAGTTATGTTGGATCAGGTTTTCACCAACTGCATCTGCAATGTGTAACAAAGGAATTGCAACCGCATCTTGTACTTGCTTAGCTAGTTTATGCATGGTGTTGGTACAAATTAATAAATAATCCGCGCCCGCAGCTTCAACTTGCTTAGCGGCTTTAATGAGTATCTCGGCCATCTGTGGCCAATCTTGTTGCTGTTGTAGCACTGCTATTTCTGCAAAATCGAGACTGACGAGTACTATCTTGGCACTGTGCAGACCCCCAAGTTTGTTTTTAACACCTTGATTTAAAAGCTGGTAGTAACTTTGTGTAGACTCCCAACTCATGCCACCGATTAAGCCTATTGTTTTCATTACAACTCCCTTTTTATTTACTTAACACCATATGATATTGCACAAAACAAAGCTAGCAGATCATTATTTTACTAACAGTTCGACCTAGTTGGTTCTGTTTCATTATTTAATACGTGCATGCAAATGATAACTACTATCTTTTCTGTTTGTCGGCGATATAATACGGGGTTTTCTTCTCGTGTTATTTTTTAAGGGATTATCATGCATTCTCAATCATTAGATGCAGTGACAACCAATCGCCCTAAAAATACAGCTAAAAAGCGCTCTGTGAGCCTATCTTATCGTGTTGCTGTGTTTTTGCGTTTCGTTGCGGCCATTATTGGTGGTTACGCCTTTACCAGTGTGCTTATTTCATTACTCGCTGTGTTATTACCACTTAATAAACTCGACAGCGTGCTGCTAACCACGACTCTATCGGTATTTTTTTACTGTTGTGTGTTTATTTGGGTATTTGCGGTTAAGTCTTTAAAGACCGTTTGGATCACTATTTTACTAACAACTGGTGGGCAATTGCTGGCCCTTTCATTGATTAAGGGATGGTTATGAAAGAGAGCTTTTTCCGCTCAATGACCTGGCTTCATACCTGGGTTGGCCTACTGGTGTGCTGGTTACTGTTCTTAATCTTTTTTGCTGGCACCATCAGTTTTTTTAAGGATGAAATCACTATTTGGGCCAAGCCCGAAACACACCATGTGCAGCATCAGGCGCAACGGGTTCAGTCTCAAGCCGATCAAATTAATTATGTGTTTGCGCAATTACAGCAACAGGCACCTAATTCATTATCTTGGCGAATAAACTTACCTGAGCCGCGTAACTCTGTTTTAAGCTATGGGTTTGCTGAGCCTAAACAGCCTGGTCAGCGCCGTGCACCTTTCAACTATACGTATCTAGACCCTAATACTTTAGAACAATTGCCCGAGCCTCGAGAAACTAAAGGGGGGAATTTTTTCTATCGTTTGCACTTTGATTTACATTACATAGATGTATTTACTGCGCGGATAATTGTTTGTTTAGCTTCATTATTTATGTTGGTTGCGCTTATAACTGGCATCGTGATTCACAAACGTATTTTTAAAGATATGTTTAGCTTTAGAGCAAACAAAGGTAGCCGAAGTTGGCTTGATGCACACAATGTTTCGTCGGTGCTGGCATTACCATTTCATATCATGATCACCTACACGGGAATTATCACGTTGATATTTATGCTGTTCCCCTACCCTGCCGAAACCGTATATGAAAATGGCTTAAGGCAAATGTTTGATGAGGCATTGCCTATTAACAAACGTGCCAAACCTAGTGAAGAGCAGCGCCCTATGGTGGCAATCAAAGATGTATTAGATCAGATTTATACTAAGTCACCGAATGCTGACATTAGCTATGTGTTTGTAAGAAATGCCAATACAGCGACCTCACAAATTGTGGTTTATTTGGCAACCGGCAAAGAGGTTGTAGATAACGGACCACGCTACTTATTCAATGGTGTAACAGGTGAGCTTGAAGCGAGTTCAGGCGAAGATTGGAGCGCTTCGGCGCAGTTTTATGACTCAATGACAGCATTACATAGCGGTCGCTTAGCGGAGCCTTTACTGCGTTGGTTGTATTTTTTCTGTGGTGTTGCAGGCTGTGCCATGATAGCTACAGGCTGCATCATGTGGGCTAAGCGCTTACGCGAGAGACTCAAAGCAGGCCAAAAACCAAGCTTTGGACTTAAGCTCGTTGAGACACTAAATTTAGCCACACTGATGGGCTTACCTCTTGCAACCGCAGCGTTCTTCATTGCCAATCGTTTATTACCTTTAGAGTTAGCTGGGCGTGCCGATAAAGAAATACTCGTGTTTTTCTTAGCGTGGCTGGCGATGTTAGTTGTTGCTGTGACTGGCCGAGAAAAACGCCACTGGCGCTATAGTGCTTGGCTTAACGCGGCTGCTTGCTTATTAGTACCTGTGGTAAATGCGTTGACAACAGATGGTAATTGGATCACGTATTTACTAACTCAGCAGTGGGCCTTATTCGGTATTGATAGTGCGTTTATTTTTGCTGGGCTGCTGTTTTTACTACAAAGCAAAAAAATACCTAGCCATAAAACCGCTACAAATAAGATTAAATTAAATAAAAACAGGCTGTTAAAGGAGCAACAAGGATGATGGAGTTACTGCAATTTAGTCTCTGCTTTTTAGGGTTTAATTGTTTTGCACTTGCAAAATTCAATCATTTTCGTGATGTATTCAAAAAGAAATTAACCGAAAAACAGCGAAATAGCTTTTTATTAAGCGGCTGGATCAGTATTTTACTAAGTTTAGTGCTTTGCGTGCTGTCAGATGCTGGGTACGGCGCATTGCTGTTTTGCGGTTATATGGCTTTAAGTGTACTTATGCTCATGATTTTATACAGTTTTACTGTTTCATGGGTAAAGCATGTTAGCGTATTAACTATGTCTGTTTTGCTATTGTGTGGCTTTTCGGTGATGATTTTCTAGCTTAGTTAGTAAAAAACTGATCTCATGCCAATTTGCAATAATGCTTAATGGAGCAAATTGTTTAAAAAAAATGGGTAGGCAATGCCTACCCAAGCAGGGGATTAAATTGGGGGATCACATGTTGCTTCAATTTAACGATGCATAGTTTGCCTAGCATCCATTACAGTTGTGTTGCACATTAGTGATAGTTTAAAGACAGTTGTAAAGCCCCTTTACAAGCGACTATGGTCAACATAAATAAGCTCGTCTGTTTTAAAACCATATTCTTTTGCTGTGTTTATAAAGTCCTGCATTTGCTGTTTTGTCACGGTCGGTGTGCGCGACAAAAACCATAAATACTCTTTGTTATAACCTGTGATATAAGCGTATTGATAGTCTTGCTTATCTAATTCAAATACTACATATGAGCTATAGAATGGCCCAAAGAATGAGACTTCTAAGTGGCCTATGTCTTGTTGCTCTGCAAACTTCGCTTTACCTTCAGCTTGCTGCCATTCTTGCTCTTCAGCGCTGTAACCTTTATTGATAACTTTTACACTGCCATCAGGGTTAATTGAGTATTCGGCGGTAATGCCCTCAAGGCCGCGTTCAAATGAATGATCTAAACGTGCAATTTCGTACCAAGTCCCTGTGTATTTGTTTAACTCAAAATTATCGACGGGTTTGATGTTGTCTGGCACGCCTGTACACGCAGTTAAAAAGGCTGTGATACATAAAACCCCGATTAACTTTAATGATGTTTGCACGTTTTTACTCCCTTTAAAAATTAAACAAATTAATACGTTAATAGCACTAATTTAGTTCAATTACGGTAAACTATTAATGTCTAAAATTAAAGATTGAGAACAGCATGAAGATTTGGGTTGATGCAGACGCCTGCCCCGTCGTTATTAAAGAAATATTGTTTCGTGCCGCAGAGCGCACACAAACCTTTACCACATTAGTGGCGAACCATGCGATGCGAGTACCCCCTTCAAAGTATATTAGCCGTTTGCAGGTATCTTCTGGGTTTGATATTGCCGATAACGAAATTGTTAAGCGCATCGAGCCAAATGATTTGGTGATCACCGGTGATATTCCTTTAGCTGCTGAAGTTATCGAAAAAGGCGCACAAGCGCTTAATCCACGCGGTGAGTTGTATACGACTGAAAACATTCGCTCACGTTTAAATGTTCGTGATTTTATGGAAACAATGCGCTCAAGTGGCGTTGAAATGGCCGGTGGCCCACCGCCGTTAAGCCAAGCTGACCGCCAAAACTTTGCAAATAATCTTGATCGAATCCTCGCTAAAAAGTCATGAGTGTCGTTAATAGTGCGCCATTGCAAGGTTTTGGTGATGAGGCGTTTAAAGTCGCTGTTTATATAGAAAAGCGCCCGCCGATGCCTGCTTGGCAACAGCTTAAGCATTTGCATGTAATGCAACCCGGCCAAATAAACGAAATAAACCAAGCATGTGGCAATGGTTGGCGCAAAGTTTTTAATGTGTATGGCAAAGTACTTTTTGCACTACCAAGTGAATATTATGATTTTGCTAAAAGAGCACCTGATTGGCAGAGCTTTCGCGATGAACAACTACTGCAAGCACATAGCCAAACTGCATTACTGTTTAGCCCACCGATATTAGGCAAACCAGAGCAATTACATATAATTGCAGGGCGAACTCATGCTAAACAGCTTATAAATGACGGGCTTTTGCATTGCCAATTAACTTGGCTTGATGATGAATTTGCCATTAGTAAATCAGATAAAGTGATTGTCTGCCCCTATTTTGACTACCGCCAGCTAAGCAATATTAAAATTGCACGACTTAGCCAGCTTGTTGCCGATATTTTTTCTTAGTTTCTGGTTTATTGCGTTATTGAGTTAGCAAACTAAGCTTTAAATACTGTAAAACTTAATAGTACTCTAGATGAAAATACTGGTCGTTGACGATATGCCACTTATGCGCCACGTGTTGATAAACATGTTGCGTAGGCTTGAATATAAGGATATAACGGAGGCGACAGATGGCGCTCAAGCGTTTGATTTACTAGAAAAACATAAATTTGATCTCGTTATCACTGATTTGCACATGCCGAAAATGGATGGCAAATGTTTGCTTAATCATATTCGCGAAACTCCTGAACTAAGCGATTTACCCGTACTAATGGTGACCTGCGAAGACAGCAAGCAAACAGTCAATGAGATGATTACAGCAAAAGTGAACGGCTTTATTATCAAACCATTTTGTTTAAATACACTGCAAAAACAGTTAAGTCGAATTGTTAAACCAGAATAACCTGTTAAAAACTGGAGTTAAGAGCGATGTTTAAGCATTTAACAATAGTAAGTTTATTCACTGCCAGCACTGCAATGGCGAGTGCTGAACAATTGACTTTATATACTGAAGTGTTCCCTCCCTATAACTTTGTGGAGCACAATCAGCTCACTGGTATTAACACCAAAATCATGGAATCTTTGTGCGAAAGAGCCAAGTTGAGCTGTTCGTTTAGTGTATTGCCTTGGAAGCGCGCAATGTCACTAACCCTCGCCCAACCGAATGCAGGAATTTACTCTACTTCACGGACCGCAAAGCGAGAAACTCAATTTTACTGGGTTGGCCCTTTGGTATCTGGGCATTCATGTTTATACCGTTTAAATAATCGCAACGACATTAAAGTAACGAGTACACAGTCGTTGCAAAACTACACCATTGGCGTATCTCGTGGTGATGTTTATCAAACCGTTCTTGCTGATTTTAACCTTACTGAAGGCCAGCAATTTTTAACTTACTCAAAAAAGTTCGAAGAGCTTAAAATGTTTAAGCAAGGCAAGCATGATTTGCTTATTGGCTCCTCTCTCACTCTGTCATCACAATTGATGAATGTAGGTATGAGCCCAGACCAAGTAACGCCGGTATTTGAGTTAAAGCACCCTGCTTTAGTGGGTAATTACTTGGCACTTAACAAAAACACATCGCCAGAGGTGGTCACTAAGCTGCAACACGCCCTCGATACCATAAAGCAAGAAAACCTGATTGATCCTCTTGTTGATCAGTTTGTAGAAGAGGATAGGCACTCTCACGGCGAAGCATCGACAGTTGCACAGCAGTGCTTAAATGGTTCTGCTATTTATTAAATTGGAGAGATTTTAGGTAAGTTAGCCGCTATTTTTCTTATTTTTGAAGTCAATCGTGATTTTTCGCGCTCGAACGCAAAGCCATTGCCTCATCTTTAATTGCTTTTTATAGTGATTAAAACAATAAAAAGGGCAAGAACTATGAAACCAACTCCACTCTTTAAAAGCTTAGTGCTAGCAGTATGCTTAGGCGCAACAGGCGCCTCTCAAGCTTACGATCGCATCACTGGCCATAACTTTGCTAGTCGTTCTGAAGTCATCGCACAATCAGGTATGGTTGCAACATCACAGCCGTTAGCTACGCAAGTGGGCTTACAAGTATTAAAAGACGGTGGTAATGCCATTGATGCAGCTATTGCGGCAAATGCAGTGCTTGGTCTGGTTGAACCGACCGGGTGTGGAATTGGTGGCGATTTATTTGCCATTGTTTGGGATAACAAAAGCAAGCAACTTTACGGTTTAAATGCCTCTGGCCGTTCACCACTAAGCTTGTCTTTTGATACTTTAAAAGCACAAGGTGACTACATTCCTGCTTATGGGCCATTGCCTGTGTCGGTACCTGGTGCGGTAGATGGTTGGTTTGAGTTACATAAAAAGTTTGGCAAAACACCAATGAAAGCCTTACTCCAACCTGCTATCGACTACGCTGAAAATGGTTTCCCTGTGTCTGAACTGATTGCCTATTACATGCAAAAAAGTGTGGCTGCTCGTGGTAAATACCCAGGCTTCAAAGATGTATATATGCCTGATGGGGCAATGCCAGAAAAAGGGGAAATATTTAAGAACCCAGCCCTTGCAAACACCTATCGTAAAATTGCCAAAGGCGGCCGAGATGCCTTTTACAAAGGCGATATTGCTAAAGAAATTGGTCGTTACATGAAGGAAAACGGCGGCTACTTATCCTATGAAGATTTAGCTGCCCACCATAGTGAATGGGTTAAACCTGTGAGCGCCGATTATAGAGGGTATACGCTTTGGGAATTACCACCAAATGGCCAAGGTATTGCTGCACAGCAAATTCTCAATATTCTTGAAGGTTACGATATCAAAGCAATGGGCTTTGATAGCCCAGAATACGTACATACCTTTGTTGAAGCGAAAAAGCTCGCGTTTGCAGATCGTGCTAAGTACTACGCCGATCCAGCATTTAACACCATTCCCGTACAAACACTCATTTCGCAGCAATATGCTGATGAAAGACGCAAACTGATAGACCCTAATAAAGCCGCAAAACGCGACCATGCAGGCCCAGTAGAAGGCGATACCATTTATATGACGACCGCCGATAAAGACGGCAACATGGTTTCACTTATTCAAAGTAATTACCGTGGCATGGGCTCAGGTATGACACCGGCAAAATTAGGATTTGTATTGCAAAACCGTGGCGAAATGTTCGCGCTTAAAAAAGGCCACATGAACCAATATGAGCCAGGCAAACGACCATTTCATACAATCATTCCTGCGTTTGTCACCAAAGATGGCAAGCCATATATGAGTTATGGTGTAATGGGCGGTGCCACACAGCCACAAATGCATGCTCAAATACTGATCAACATGATTGATTTTGGTATGAACCTGCAAGAAGCCGGTGATGCACCGCGTATTCTGCACACAGGTTCATCGCAGCCAACCGGTGAGATTATGGAAGACGGTGGTTTTGTTAGCTTAGAGTCAGGTTTTTCGATGGAAACCCGCCGCGAGTTAATGAAAAAAGGCCACACCTTACAAGACGCGGTTGGCCCATACGGTGGTTATCAAGCAATATTGAAAGACCCAAAAACCGGCGTTTATTACGGCGCATCTGAAACTCGCAAAGACGGACAGGCCGCGGGGTATTAGGCTATTGTTGGGTAGAGCGGAGCGAAACCCAACAAACTTAGGTAAAGTTAGCGAGTTACAAGGGGAAAGAGTAAAGGCGCTTTAAGCTGTAAGTCATAAGCTTTAAGTCGTTGATGCCTACTCGCTGCTGAGATGGATTAGTTACCGTAGGCATGAAATTTATTTCGCGCGATGGTTTATGGCTCATAGGTTGGGTAGAGCGGAGCGAAACCCAACAAGCTAGCGAGTTTCAAGAGTAAAGTTAGCGAGTTAAAAGAGCTGTCAGCTATCAGCCGTCAGCTCTCAGACTCAAAACCATCAACTAGCGAGCCTTGATGTAGCAGCGATTTTACATCGCGTAGGCGTGAAATTTATTTCGCGCGATGCTTCATGGCTCGCTAACTCCCAACCATATACCCTGCAAATATGATCAGAATCAGCGTAGAGCCATTTTTCTTTCTGAATATCTTTAGTACCGATAAAAAATTTATAGTTAGCAATGCATTACGTTATTTGTTAATAATAGAATTATTAAATATATGAGCGTGATACCGGAAGAAAGATGTGCGATGCGCGCGCTATTAAAGTCACATAGGAATCGCAGTGAAGTCTGAAATTGAAGCATGGATTAAGCATATAAGTGATCGTCCCGAGGTTAAGGCAATAAACATAGGATTGTTTCAAGCTGGAAGTGTTTATCAAGCATATTTGATCGGTTCTTTTGAATACGATCCAGAAGATGATGATTGGGCATGTAGTGAAGATTATGTACCAGAATATAGGTATCTTGAGCTACCCGGTACAAGTGAACTTGGTTGGGAAACTTTATTAGATTTAGTTTCAAAGTCCATTTCTGAAATTATTGCTGACAACGCTGATAACATTCTTAATCATGTTCCTGTTGTTACTGTCGGGTTTGATGATGGAAATCTGATCAGGATTAAGTGACTTATAACAAACGTATGAATTCGTTACCTTCGGCCACTCGGACAAAAACACGGCGCTGCCTCGCAATTATAGCGCAGCACCTTCTCCCTTTATGGGGGAGTAGACATACTCTATGATGCAGGTTAATAAAAATAGAATCGAGATAAATGGAAATATTATTGAATTGCCATACTCAATTTTGGAAGCCAAGGAATTAGACCAGAGCATTTTAGTTATTTTCGACTACATGGAGTTTTCTCAAAATTCCGTAGCACGAAATTTCCAATGTATAAATCTAGATGGCTCTGTTTTATGGGTAGCAGAAAACCCTACAACTCAGAGTTCAGATGCTTATGTTAACTTCACAAGTATAGATCTAAACGGTAATCAGGTTGTCGTAAATAATTTTGCAGGCTATACATGCACAATAGATCTAGCTGATGGTAAGTTACTAAAAGGTGTGTTTTCAAAGTAGCGCCTAACAAGAAGCTTGAAATGGGTACGAGCGCTTGGCTTGCGCTCCTTCACCGCTAATTTTAGCCAAGGATTTTGTGCCGCTTAATACGGCGTTATATGTCATGAAGAATAGTTTCCCAATTTTACTTTTGCTGTTTATGTGTCAGGAGTTGTTGATTGTTAGAGTTTATTTCTGAAATTGGGAGCAGTTTTAAGTGGGTCTACCGTGGCTGGCTATATTTTCTATCGTCTTCATATCAGCAAAGAGTTCTCATTGAGTATTCAAAGCGTGGCGCAGTATGGAAGGTTTTTGACATTATTATGAGTGTCGTGTTTATGGGCTTAGAAATACTTCTAGTTTTTTATTTAACTAGGCAGCTTTAGGCATAGTCATATAGCAAACTACTTAAACCGCTTGCGGGTTCGTTGGGGCAGTAACATATGGGGAGTGCCACTTCTCTCCGCATTTTAGCCAAGCATAATCTGCCCGCTATGCTGCGTTATCTCGAAATAAACTTGACTCGAAACTCACCTAATACAACCGACTTCTTAAAACGTACATATTCAGAATTGAGTTGCTTGAATCAAGGCAAGATAAAGTTTGTAAATTCAAAGAGTAAAGTTAGAGCCATCGCGCGAAATAAATTTCACGCCTACGTGTTGTAGCTTTACTCTTTCCCCTTGAGACTCGCTAACTTGTTGGGTTTCGCTGCGCTCTACCCAACCTACAAGCCATCGCGCGAAATAAATTTCACGCCTACGTGATGTAACTTTACTCTTTCCCCTTGAAACTCGCTTACTTGTTGGGTTTCGCTGCGCTCTACCCAACCTACGGCTCCGTAAAGTAGCTAACTCCCAACCACATACCCAGCAAAACCAAGCACTTTAAAATACTGTTTTGGGGTGCTGAAACGAGTTTCATTCATTAACTCTGAAAAACGAATGCGGTCTAATGGATAAAACTCGTGCTCTAGGTTGTGGCGCATGCGTTCTACGCCGACTTCGGTTAAACCTAACTGCGTACACAGCTGAAGTTGAGATTCGCGCTCAAAAGCGGTTTCTGGGCGCATTAAATCGGCAATATATAAGTTGCTCGATTTTTTAAGCTTGCTGTGAATCGCTTTTAACAGCGTTTTTTTATCGCCGTTATCTTCAACAAAGTGCATTACTAGTAAACACAGTGCGGCGTCACATTGAGTGTCGATGTCGTTGATATCACCGCAGTGAACTGTCACGCGATCGCTGATGTTATGCTGGCCAAACTGTTGCTCGGCAATATCGAGCATGTCTTGTGAAATATCTTGAGCAATAAATTGCCAGCTTGGTTTTAGCGCCGCTAATTCGATGATTTCTTTACCAGTTCCGGCACCAACCACTAAAATGCACGCATCATCGCTCAGCGTGGTTGCTAATTGGGCTGCGGTTGCTTGATGTAATAGCTCATAACCTGGAACTAGGCGCAAAATGCGTTCGTCGTAGTGATTTGCTTCTTCGTGATTAAAAGTTGGCATGCTAATCCTTTAAATAACTGAGATGGTCGAATAACCACCTGGTTTTTTCGCTACATGCACTTGCGTGGCAACGCGTTCGGTCATTTCTGATACGTGAGAAATAACTCCTACTTTGCGGCCTTGTGCTTGTAGAGAATCAAGAGCATCCATCGCGATGCTTAACGTTTCACTGTCCAACGTACCAAACCCTTCGTCGATAAACAAAGAGTTTATTTGCACTTTATTCGACGACAACGAGGCAAGCCCTAGCGCCAGTGCTAACGACACTAAAAATGACTCACCGCCAGATAATGTATTAACAGAGCGCTGCTCATCGGCCATGTCTTTATCGATAATAGCGATATCGAGCGTTTGCCCTATGGCTGTTAATTTATAGCGTTTATTTAGTGTCTGTAAGTGACTATTCGCGTAGTGCAGCAGTATTTTTAAGGTTTGCGTTTGCGCTAAATTACGCATGGTTTTGCCGCTGGCATCCCCGAGCACCTTATTGAGTAAATGCCAGTGCTCATAGCTTTTTTGCTGCTCAACTAATAGCTTTTGTTTATCTTCAAGTGCTTGGCTATTTTGTTGATGGGTTTTAAGCTCCGTTGCAACTTGCAATAATGCGTTATTTGTTTGCACTTGTTGCTCTGTGGCTCGATTAAGCTGTGTTCGCAGCTCATCTTCACCGAGAGCTGGCTTATCTTTTTGATGCTGAGCCAAAGCCTGCTGTCGTTGTTTTAAAAGAGCCTCAGCATCTTTTAAACTACTCTCGGCGGTGTGGTAATCTGCCAGAGTTTGTTTGATTTCAGCGGGGTTTATCGTTAATAGCTGACTAACGGCTTGCTCATCTAAGCTTGGGTGCTGCGCTTTAAAATCGTTAAACCACAGACTAAAGCGCTCATTAAGTGCCGATTGTTCAGCGGTGAGCTCTTTTTCACGCTCGTCAATATTGGCGATTTGAATGGCTTGTTCGTCACGCGCCTTCACCGCATTATTATGGGTTGTCTGGGCAAGTTGTAGTGCTTGCTGCGCTGAATCTATCGCCTTTTCAAGCTCAGCAATAAACTCATCTACCGAAATCGCTGCGTTACTCAATAAGCCCTCGCGCTTTGATTGTATCTGCGTTAATTCGTTTTGAGTTTGGCTTAGTTGCTCGTTGTACTGAGTTAAAGAGGTATGTGCTTCGTTAAGCTGTGGCGTTACATGCGCAAGATGCTGCTCAATGGCTTTTAAGTTCGTTTTAAGTTCATCCGCCGTTTGCAGCGAAGCTTGATAAGCCTCAACGTGCTCAGCAATGTTCTCTAAAGAAGTGTTTTGTGTATTGAGTGCCTGCCACCAAGGTGCACTGGTGAACTGTTGATTCAGTGTCGTATAAAGCTGCTGATGCTCATCATTGAGCTCATTTAAACGTGTTTGCTGATTATTCAGCTGTTGCTGTAATTCGTTTAACTGCTGCTCTTTGCTATGTAGCGCTTGCCCTTGCTGATTATACTCAGCTTGCTTAGCCGAAAGCGTGTTTTGCAGCTGTTGTTGTTGTTCAAGGGTTTTGTAGTACTGCTGTTTTTGCAAGCTTAGCTGTTGCTGACGCTCGTTTAACTGATCTTCGGTTAAATCATTTAGCTCAGTACGATTAGCTGCCATGGTTTCTTTGAGGCTCTGCTGTTGAGCGCTCAGTTCTGAGATTTGCCCAGTTAACGAGCTTATCTGTTGGCTGCATGCCGCCAGCTCATTACTTTTAGCTTGCTGTAATGCTTGCTGAGCTTTTAAGTGCTGTTTGGCGTTAGTTAATTGGTTGGTAAAGTCGTTAATAAGTTGACTAAATTGCTCGTTAACCATTTCTTCATGCATAAAGGGGTGCTCTTTTGAGCCACAAACCGCGCACGGCTCCCCTGCTTTTAAAGTGGCACGTAACTGGCTGACCCCTTCACTGGCTCTTAACTGCACTTGCTGTAAGTTTTGCTCACAAAACGAAACCTGCTGCTGTGCTTGCTCTGCCCCTTGCTGCGCATCTTTTAATGCTGTTTGTAGTTGCTGCTCAGTTTGGCTTAATGTGTTTAGCTGGGTTTGCCAATTTTTTAACTGCTGATGATTAGTTTGCCATACTTGGCGCTTTTCAATCAGGTGTTTAATCGCCTCAAGCCCCGCATCAATATCCGCCATTGATTGGGTGTTTAAACTCGATTTAAAGGCAGTATCTTGCTTATTTAGGCGCTTAATTTCTTGCTCAAGGGCTTGGTATTGAGTTTTACACTGCTGCGCAGCTGCTTGCTGCTCATCAATCTTAGGCTGAAGAGACTTTACGTTTTGCTGTGATTTGCTAATTGTGTGCTGTTGCTGGCTAAAGCGGCTTAACTCACTTTTATAGAATGACCAATCTTTCGCTAATGGTTGCCATTGTGCGTGTGTTTCTAAATAGCCATTGATTTGCGCTTGTTGCTCTAGCTGTTTTTGCTGCTCGGCTTTATGGCTATTTAGTGTATTAGTCAGCTCTTGATGATGGTGTTTCGCTTTACCAGCTTGTACTTTTTGCGCCGCTGCTTGCTGGTTTAATACGGCAAGTTGCTTATCTAACTCACGGGCTTGGTTAATAATAGGTTGCGCGTCTTTTTGTGCTTGCTTTGCTTGGTTTAGTTGCGCGGTTTGCTTTTCAAGCGTTTGCTCAGCGTCTTTGATTAGTGTTTTATGGTCAACGTTTAAAAGCTGCTCACGGTTTTTGATAAGTTGCCCATGTTGAGCAGTAATCGTAGTGACGCGTTCACGGTTATCTTTTATTTCTAGGCATTGCTGAGCTTGTTTCGCTTCAGTGGCTTTTTCAGCAAGCGCGTGCATTTGCTGCTGTAACTCTTGCTTTGCTTGCTCAGCTTGGTTCAGCTGTTGCTGCTGCTGAGATGCTTGCTTGTACCACGCTTGGTACTGTTCAAATTGTTTTATTTGTTTTTGTAAGTCAGCAAGTTTAGCCTCAAGCGCTTTTTGTTCTGTTTGTTTCGTTTCGACCTGTTCAGGACTTAAAACCTGATAGTTACTTAAACTTAACTTTAACTGCTCTAATGCTTGCAGCTGTTCACGATGGCGTTCAAAAATTCGCTGACCAATACGGCTAAATTTATCGGTGCCTGTTAAACACTCAAGTAATTGCGCACGCTCATCTCCGGTTGCTTTTAAAAACGCAGCAAATTCATGTTGCGCAAGCAGCACAGCGCGTGAGAACTGCTCAAAGCTTAAACCGATAATACGCTCGATTTCTTTCCCTGCCGCGCTTCGATCGGCGATTAGGGTTTCATCAGGTAATGAATACAGGCTATGTTGTGCGGGTTGTAATTTTCCGTCAGCGCGATTTCGCGCTCGGCTAAAGCTTAACCTTGCTCGGTACTGTTGTTTATCTTGGCCAACAAAGTCGACTTCAGCAAAGCCCTGCCCTGCTCCGCGGCGTAATAAATTACGCGAGTCATTGAGTTTGATATTGTCGCCGTTAAAGTCAATTTTATTGCCAGTATCGCCGCGTAATCTTGCTGTTTTGTTATAAAGCGCTAAGCAAATGGCATCGAGTAATGTGCTTTTACCCGCGCCGGTATCACCGGTGATGGCAAACAACCCTGCTTCTTTTAAAGGCGAAGCGCTAAAGTCGACTTCGGCGTCTAAGATAGAGGCGAGTTGATGAACACGAATCGCTAAAATTTTCATAGTAGGTCCTCTGCATTCAATTCATCGATCACTTGGCTTAGTATACCTTCTAGCTCTTTTGGCACCGCCTGCCCTGCCATATCTTTATTGTTTGCAAATGCTTGCTCTAAAAGTGAGTGTGGGTTTAGCGCTTCAATTTGCGAGACATCTTCAAATAGGGTTTGTTCATCGTCTTGCTGGCTGCTCTGCTGACGCACCCTTTCAATACCACAAAACTTAACCTGCTTACCTTCAAGGGCTTGTTCTATTTGCTCTCTGAAAGTGGTGTCAGTGTCATGGGCGCTCAATTTAACCCGCAGGTATGGCGCTAAATCTTCATCTGTTAAATCGAGCTGTTTTATAAGCTCACAGAGTTCGTTCAGTGGTACGCAGTCTTTTTCTGGTAGCAACATAACTTTACAAAAGCTAGGAATGTAAAGGGGGTTTACAGAAGTACCTGAGTCACTAAGCTCGACTAGCACAACTTGATGCTGATAGCGTCTTTCAGAAAATGACATCGGCATTGGCGTGCCACTGTAGCGAATGGTCTCTTTCTTCGCGACGGTTTGAGCCTTATGAAGATGCCCTAGCGCGACATAATCAGGTTGATCAGTAAATATGCTTGCCGATATCGCATCTTCACCACCAATAACTAAGTTACGTTCAGAATCAGATGAGATGTCTCCGCCTTTTGCATGCAGGTGGCCCATAGCAATTAATGGCGCGTTAGGTAATTCGTTTGCTGCTTGTAATGCATCTTTGTAAGCAAGGGCAACGGCTTGGTTGTAACTTAACGGTTGCTCTTGTTGGCGGTTATAGCTGCTTAAATCGCTGCTACGTAAAAATGGCATGGCAACAACATTCGCATCGCCGTTTTTTGTGCTGATTGGCAGTACCACTTCATGAGGAGCATTGCTATCAAAGCGGCCAACAACATAGGTATCAAACTGAGCCAATAAAGGCTTTGCCGCCATAATACGATTTGCTGAATCATGGTTGCCAGCAATAATCACTATGTGTAAGTCAGGGCAATGCTGCTTAGTGGTTTTAATAAATTGGTAGAGTTGGTTTTCTGCGCTGGCAGGAGGTGTTGCCGTATGATAAATGTCACCCGCAACCAGTAGTAAGTCAATCTTCTCTGACACAAGCGTATCGGTTAACCAAGCTAGAAATGCTTGATGCTCATCGAATCGGGAATGCTCGTAGAATTGTTGGCCTAAATGCCAATCAGATGTATGAAGGACTTTCATTAAACGCTCTTATTATTTATTAAGAGCGTCAATATACCTAAGCTGAGCCAAGATGCCCAGCCTGGTTTGTTAACTTAAGCTATACCAAGCAAAAACCACCATTGGCAAAGCTAACAATGCCATTATCATAGGTACTTTAAGCGCTTTAGTTTGCTTAGCTTGTAAAATCTTAAGGGCATTTGTTTCATTACATGCCGCTACTTTGTCGATATAAAAATACCCTGAATCTAGGTACTGTTTACAATTTTGTTCGTCCGCTGGAATTGCAATTAGTTCTTGTTGTTTTTTTAGGATATAGAAATCCATACGCTCACCGAATTCTATGCTGATTACCAAACATTTTGGGGTTTAAATTCATGCTTCGCAGACCCCAAAATCAAAAAAGTGGGCGATTTTAAATACAAATGGCAGTAAATTTCAATAGCAAATGTCGCAAAATTTAATTTATTGCAAAAATAATGGCAATTAAGGATAAAATTACCAGTGTAGTCGGGTAAATTAGCCATTTTTTAGACCCATTTACACCAGGAGATGTACGAGATAATGCATCTGACTCATCGCAGGCTGCAATGACCTCGACAAATTCAAATCCGCGTTCTTTGTACTCGTTTAGAATTGATTCTTGAGCAGGAATGGCTGCTAAACGAGAGTCTTTTTTTACAATATAAAACTTCATCTAATCACCCTTTCATCATTAACTAGAATTTAAGCAGAGTATCTACTTATTAACTGTAATACTTTGGGATGAATTAGTGCTGAACTAAAATTAACCAGTGTTTTGTAAACCCCCTTTACAGGACTTTATTTAAGGCGAATTCACTGAAAAAAATTGGCTCGCTTAGATGTGCTGAATACTACCTGAAAAATCCCGCACTTTATCGTTATTTTATTGCAACTTTGTTAGCAGTTTGCGATGGTACGCTGGCAAATTAATTACAGGATTAACAATGAAAAAAGCAGTTCTTAAGTTGAGTGCTTTGGTATTGCCTTTAGCAGTATCTTCAGCTGTCATGGCGTCATCTGTTGAGCAAACTAAAGGCTCATTCGTTGACAAGTTCCGTCAGCTAGATGAAGCACTTCCAACTCCAAACGTATATCGTAGTGCAGCCGGTGAGCCCGCTGAACATTACTGGCAACAGCAAGTAAACTACGACATTGATGCAAAGCTTGATGAAAAGAAACGCCGCTTAACAGCAAGCCAAACTATCGAATACAAAAATAACTCGCCGCACACGTTAAAGTATCTTTGGTTACAACTAGACCAAAATATCTTTAAATCTGACTCAATTGCTGAAATGACATCTACTTTCAATGGTAAAACATTGCAAGGTGACCCTCAGCCTAAAGAAACTAAATTGAGCTTAGGTCAGTTACGTCGTCAGCAATTCATGGCCGACAACGAGCTGGGATATCAAATCGCCAATGTTAAAGACGAAGACGGAAAAGAGCTTAAAGTTACTGTCGTCGATACCTTAATGCGTATTGACCTTAACAAGCCACTTAAACCGGGTAAAGACGTTGAGTTCAGCATGGACTTCGCCTTTAACATTGTTGAAGAAGATGCCGTTGGTGCACGTTCAGGTTATGAACACTTTGAAGAAGATGGCAACGATATCTTCTTATTAGCACAGTGGTTCCCTCGTCTTGCTGCATACACAGATTATGAAGCATGGACGAACAAAGCCTTCTTAGGCAGTGGTGAGTTTACGCTTGAATTTGGTAACTATGATGTTGAGTTAACCGTACCTGCTGACCACATCGTATCGGCAACGGGTAAACTTGATAACCCAAGCAGCGTTCTGACGAGCACACAGCGTAAGCGCCTTGAGCAAGCTGAAGATGCTAAACGTCCTGTTTTCATCGTGACTGAAGAAGAAGCGTTAGAAAACGAGAAAGAAGGCACAGACAAAACAAAAACATGGCACTTTAAAGCTGAAAACGTACGTGACTTTGCGTGGGCGTCTTCACGTAAATTTATGTGGGATGCAAAAGGCTATCATCAAGGTGGTAAAGATCAGCCGTTAGTAATGGCGATGTCTTTCTACCCGAAAGAAGGTGGCGACCTTTGGAAGAAATATTCTACCGAAGCTGTTGTTCATACAATGCAAGTGTATTCGCGCTTCTCGTTTGACTACCCTTACCCTGTGGCCCAGTCTGTAAATGGCCCTGTAGGTGGTATGGAATACCCAATGATCACCTTCAATGGTCCGCGTACTGACCTACAAGACGATGGTACTCGAACTTATTCTCAAGCAGAAAAACGCTTCTTAATCGGCGTTGTTATCCACGAAGTAGGTCACATTTACTTCCCTATGGTGGTTAACTCTGATGAACGTCAATGGACGTGGATGGATGAAGGTCTAAACAGCTTCTTAGATGGTGTTGCTGGTCGTGAATGGGACCACACAATTCCTTGGGGTGTTGAGCCTCGCGATGTTGTTGATTACATGAAGTCTGAAAACCAAGTGCCAGTTATGACACAGTCAGACAGCGTATTACGTTTAGGTCCGAATGCTTATACTAAGCCAGCTGCTGCACTTAACATTTTACGTGAAGTGATCCTTGGCCGTGAATTATTCGACTTTGCATTCAAAGAATATGCACAGCGTTGGAAGTATAAACGCCCTACTCCTGCAGATTTCTTCCGTACTATGGAAGAAGCGTCAGGTGTTGACCTAGATTGGTTCTGGCGTGGTTGGTTCTACACCACAGATCACGTTGATATCTCGCTAGACAAGGTTTACCAACTGCGTTTAGATACTAAAAACCCTGATATCGACTTTAATCGTTTACGTGATATCGAAGCTGACAAGCCAATGCCGTTATTCGTAAAACGTAATAAAGAAGAAGGTAAAAAACTGTGGGTTGAAGAAAACCCAGATGTAACTGACTTCTATGACGAAAACGACCGCTTTACGGTAACTAATAAAGAGCGCAACGCGTATAACAAATTCCTTAAAGGTTTAGAGCCTTGGGAGCGTAAAACGTTTGAGCGTGCAATTAAAGAAGATAAAAACTACTACGTACTTGAGTTCTCAAACTTAGGTGGCTTAGTCATGCCTATCTTACTTGAGCTTACTTATGAAGATGGTACGAAAGAAGAGCAGTACATTCCTGCTGAAATCTGGCGTCGTAATCACAAGCATGTACAAAAGCTCATTGTTACAGAAAAAGGTAAAAACTTGGTGTCTGTAACAGTCGATCCACGCTGGGAAACAGCGGATGTTGATGTCGAAAACAACAATTACCCGCGTCGTATTATTCCATCGCGTATCGAAGTGTACAAACGTGAGAAGAGTAAAGCGAAAGTCAGCCGCGATATCATGCAAGATATTAAAACTGAACTGAAAAATGACGACGATAAAGATGCCCAGGAGCAAAAATAATGCGCTTTGCAGCGATTATTTTTGCTTTGTTACTGAGTGCGCCAACCATGGCGCACCAGTTAAAAGCATCTGTGACAACGGTGCTGTTTAATAAACGCACCAACAACATAGAGCTGATGCATCGTTTTTATTTACACGATACAGAGCACGCCGTCGACCATTTGTTTGACGGCAACGCTGATATCTTAAGTAATAAAGAAGACCAAAAGCGTTTTGCTGATTATGTTGAGTCACATATTGCTCTACAAACTTTAGATGGCAAGCCTCTTGAGTTGAAAGAAGTCGGTGCACAAGTTGATGGTAAATTCTTTTGGGTTTATCAAGAAGTCACGATCCCTGAGGGAATTCATGGCATTCGGATGAGCAACGGAGCACTACGCGACCTTTGGCCAACACAAGTGAATATGGTTAATATTGAAGGTAAAGGTAAGGTAAAAACACTGACCTTTAGCCAAGATGATACCTGGCTTGAAGCTAGATTTGAGTCGGTAAATCCAGAGTAATACCAATCCAAAAGGATTAAAAAAGTCGCTTTTTTAATCCTTTGATCCTTTAATTAACCCATTTCGTAAACTATCTTATTAATGGGCATCAACATTTTCCCAATTCTCATATACAGGGATTTATATGACTATCCATGACAACAATATTCGTGGCGTAATCTTTGACTTAGATGGTACTTTGGTTTCATCGGAGTTAGATTTTTCACTCATCAAAGCGCAGGTCGGCTGTCCTCTTGACAGCGATTTACTGGCGCATATTGCTTCGTTACCTTCGCCTTACATGCGCGAAGAAGCGATGAATATCGTTCATCAGCATGAGCTAATTGATGCACAGCACGCTCATTTATTGCCAGGCGTTGCAGAGGCGATTACCAGACTGAAAGAAAATAACATTCCGATGGCGATTGTTACTCGCAACTACGACCGTGCAGCAGCAATTAAATTAAAAAATAACCCCTTACCAATAGAAACTGTACTGACTCGCTCTGATGCGCCAGCTAAGCCTGATCCAAGTGCCCTGAATGCAATTGCAACATTATGGGAACTTGACCAATCAGAGTTACTTTATGTCGGCGATTACCTATTTGATATTCAGGCTGCGCATAATGCCAATATGCGAGCTTGCTTATATGCACCAGATCAAATTCCTGAATATGCGAATCAAGCTGATTATGTGTTGCACCATTTTTCAGAACTGCCTACTTTAGTTGGCTCTTTTCAAGAAAATAAGGCGTTATGTTAAATAGCTTTGTTTTTTATTTTTCCTGAGATTTATTGTTAGTTTTTTATTTTTCAAAATGTCCTAGTACTAGCCCAAGCGGTCATGAGTTGCTAAAATATCGGCAATTATCAAATGTATTCATAGAGGCATAAGATGGGCAGAGCATTTGAAGTCCGCAAAAACGCCATGGCTAAAACAGCCAATGCAAAAACTAAAGTAAATTCTAAGTACGGTAAAGAAATCTACGTTGTTGCTAAAAATGGCGAACCAGATCCAGAAGTAAACCAAGCGCTAAAGCGTATTATTGAGCGTGCGAAAAGAGACCAAGTTCCAGCACACGTAATCGACAATGCGATTAAAAAAGCGGCCGGTGGAGCAGGGGAAGATTATTCTCCAGCACGTTACGAAGGCTACGGCCCAGGTAACTGTATGGTTATTGTTGACTGTTTAACTGATAACCCTAACCGTACTATCAAAGATGTACGTTTACCGTTTACTAAAACAGATTCAAAAATTGGTACACCGGGTTGTGTAGCGCATATGTTCGACCACTTAGCTGTTTTAGGTTTTGCTGGCGAAGACGACGAAGTGGTACTAGAAGCGCTAATGATGGCTGATGTAGACGTAACAGATGTAGAAGTAGAAGACGGCAAAGTGTCAGTATTCGCTCCTCACACAGAGTACTACAAAGCAAAAACAGCCCTTGAAGAAGCATTTGAAGGTATTAACTTTGAAGTAGACGAAATCACGTTTGTTCCACAAGTTCATACAGACATCACTGATCCAGATGATATCGCAAACTTTGAAAAGTTTATTTCTATGCTTGATGACTGTGATGACGTGCAAAATGTTTATCACAATGCGATTGTCAAAAACTAATTTTTAAAAAATTAGTACATATTAGTACGTAAAAAGGGGCATTTGGTAACAAATGCCCCTTTTTTAATAGATTTTTATTATGTCATGAATGGTGAGTATTCACTGTCGTTATGAGTTCAATTGATATTAGTCAAAAAAAAGCAGCCCTTAGGCTGCTATGAACGACACATGAAACTCGAAGGGGAGTTCAAACCGAGTGGCTAATTAAGCGATTTATACTTTATACGGAACGCATGCAATAATGGTTCAGTATAGCCACTAGGTTGTTTAGCTCCCTCTAATACAAGGGCTAATGCAGCTTGATAAGCAACACTTTGTGCTAAAGTTTCGGCTGAATCAGCCATATTTTTGTAAGCCGGATCACCTTCATTTTGTCCATCAACAACTTTCGCCATGCGTGCCATGGTTTTTCTAATTTGCTCTTCAGAGCAAACGCCATGATACAGCCAATTGGCCATGTGTTGGCTTGAAATACGCAGTGTGGCGCGGTCTTCCATTAAACCGACATGGTTAATGTCTGGTACTTTTGAGCAGCCAATACCTTGGTCAATCCAACGCACAACATAACCTAAAATACCCTGTGCGTTGTTATCAAGTTCGGCTTGAATATCTTCTTTGCTTAAGCTGCTGGCATCTTTCATAAGCGGTGGAGTGAGTAAGCTGGTAAGGCTTGCTTCTTTACGGTCCATAAGCGCTTTTTGGCAAGCAAATACATCAATATCGTGATAATGCATTGCATGCAGCGTTGCAGCAGTAGGAGAGGGCACCCATGCGGTATTTGCACCACTTTTCGGGTGACCACTTTTTTGTTCCATCATTAACGCCATTTTATCTGGCATTGGCCACATACCTTTACCAATTTGTGCTTTACCACTGAGGCCTGTAGCTAAGCCAATATCAACGTTGCGGTCTTCGTATGCGCTGATCCAAGGCTCAAGTTTAATAGCGCCTTTTGGCAATACCACACCTGCTTGCATTGAAGTATGAATTTCGTCACCAGTACGGTCTAAGAAACCGGTATTGATGAATACAACACGGTTTTTAGCCTCGAAAATACAGGCTTTTAAGTTAGCTGAAGTGCGGCGTTCTTCATCCATAATACCCATTTTAATGGTGTTTGCAGGCAAGCCTAGCAGCTGCTCAACGCGGGTAAATAGGGTATTAGTGAATGCCACTTCTTCTGGGCCATGCATTTTGGGCTTAACAATATTAATGCTATTGGCCGTTGAATTTTTAAGGCTGCCTGTGCCTTTTAAGTCATGAAGTGCTGCGGTGCTAGTGATAATGGCGTCCATAATGCCTTCAAACACGTCATTGCCTTCACTATCTTGGATTGCAGGGTTAGTCATTAAGTGGCCAACATTACGCACAAACATCATGCTGCGGCCTTTTAGTGTGATTGTTTCGCCATTTACACCTTGATATTGGCGATCTTCTGCTAAACGACGCTCAATGGTTTTACCTTCTTTGTTAAATGCTTCTACAAGGTTTCCTTGCATTAAACCAAGCCAGTTTTGATAGACGTTTACTTTGTCTTCGGCATCAACGGCAGCAACGGAATCTTCACAGTCCATAATCGTTGTCAGGGCTGCTTCTAGTAGTACATCTTTAAGACCTGCTTTATCTGCTTGGCCTATTGGGTGGTGATGGTCTATTTGCAGCTCAATATGTAAGCCATTATTTTTCAATAAGATAGCGCTTGGATTTTGCGCTTCACCTTGGTAACCAATCAGTTGTTCAGGGTCTGCTAGGCGAACCTGACTACTATCTCGTAATGTGATTAAAAGCTCATTATTAACCACTGCATAGCTGGTGCTTTCGATGTGTGAGCCATTTGCTAAAGGCAGGGCTTTATCAAGGAACTGGCGAGCATAAGCCATAACTTTAAAGCCACGCACAGGGTTGTACGTCGAGCCTTTCTCAGCGCCGTCATCATCGCTTAATACGTCTGTGCCGTATAGCGCATCATACAGTGAGCCCCAGCGAGCATTTGCTGCATTTAAGGCAAAGCGAGCATTGCTTACTGGCACCACGAGCTGCGGCCCTGCAGTGCTTGCGATTTCAGGCTCTACTTGCTCTGTTTCTATACTGAAGCTAGCGGGTTCAGGAACGAGGTAGCCAATCTCTTCAAGGAATGCTTGATAGTTAGTTGCATCCCATACCGGCTGCTGCTTGTGATAGTCATCAATCTTAGCTTGTAGTTGTTCGCGTTTTTCTAAAAGTGCACGATTGATTGGCGTTAGTTCATTGACGATATCAGCAAAACCTTGCCAAAAGGTGTCTGTGCTAATGCCTGTTCCAGGTAAAAGTTGCTGTTCAACAAACTGTGCAAGTTGTTGATCAACGCTTAAACCGTTAAGTGAGAGAGTGGTCATAATAATGTCCTTTAAACGAGCTTAATTTGATCATTCATGGTTCAACCATATCGTAAAAAAGGCTAATAAGCAGGCTATTTACCATTCACTAAAAATATAGTGGCAATAACAACTATAAATTTACTAAATCCAAAAAATCCGCCTAATGTTGAATTAAGCGCTACGAAGCAAACGCCAAGTAGCCACTCTCACTAACAAAAAATAGATAACCCGTTCGAAGGATTTTTATTATGACAACATATCAACGCGAAACAGATAACCTAGCTACTTTATGTCAAACACAAGGCAAAACGTGGCAGTCAATCAACCCAGAATACGCAAGCCGTATGCGCTTACAAAACCGTTTTCGTACGGGTCTAGACATTGCTCAATACACTGCAGACATTATGCGTGCAGACATGGCAGCTTACGATGCTGACCACAGCCAATACACACAATCATTAGGTTGTTGGCATGGTTTCACTGCACAGCAAATGATGATGGCAATTAAACGTCATAACAAAACAACCAAACGCAGCTATGTATACCTAAGTGGCTGGATGGTTGCGGCACTTCGCTCTGAGTTTGGTCCATTACCTGACCAAAGTATGCATGAAAAAACATCTGTTCCAGCGCTAATCGAAGAAATCTACACTTTCTTAAAGCAAGCTGATGCACGTGAACTTGACCACCTTTACAAAGACCTAGACGAAGCGAAAGCAAACGGCGGTGATGTTCAAGCAGTACTAAATAAAATCGATAACTTCGAAAGCCATGTTGTGCCAATTATTGCTGATATCGATGCGGGTTTCGGTAACGAAGAAGCAACTTACCTACTGGCTAAAAAGATGATTGAAGCAGGTGCATGTGCTATCCAAATCGAGAACCAAGTATCTGACGCAAAACAATGTGGTCACCAAGCTGGTAAAGTAACTGTACCGCATGAAGATTTCCTAGCAAAAATTAACGCTGTTCGTTACGCATTCTTAGAGCTTGGTATTGATAACGGTATTATCGTTGCTCGTACTGACTCATTAGGTGCAAGCCTAACTCAAAAAGTGCCTGTATCTAAAACACCTGGCGACCTTGCTAGCCAATACACGTCGTTCCTTGAAACAACACCAGTAAACAGTGTGGATGACTTAAACGAAGGCGACACAGCAATGAAGCTGAATGGTCAGCTGTGCAAACCAACACGTTTAGATAATGGTTTATACCAGTTCCGTGAAGGCACAGAGAAAGACCGCGTAGTTCTAGACTGTGTAACTAGCTTACAATCAGGTGCAGACTTACTGTGGATTGAAACAGAAAAACCAAACGTTAAACAAATCGCTGAGCTTGTTAACCGCGTTAAAGAGCAAGTACCCAATGCTAAGCTGGTATACAACAACTCACCGTCATTCAACTGGACACTTAAATTCCGTCAGCAAGTATTTGCTGAGTGGCAAGAGCAAGGTAAAGACCTATCAGCTTACCCAAGCATCGATGACAATAAGGCATTAATGGCGCCAGAAATGGATGACACAGAGCTTGCAGCGGCAGCAGACGTACTTGTACAAAACTTCCAAAGAGATGGTGCACGTGAAGCGGGTATCTTCCACCACCTAATCACGCTACCAACTTACCATACAGCGGCCCTAAGCACTGATATTCTATCAGAAGGCTATTTCGGCGACCTAGGCATGCTAGCGTATGTTCGCGACGTACAACGTCAAGAAATCCGCCGTGAGCAAGCATCAGTGAAACACCAAGACCTAGCAGGTTCAAACATTGGTGATACTCATAAAGAGTACTTCTCTGGTGAAAATGCGCTTAAAGCCGGTGGTGAAGCAAATACCATGAACCAGTTCTAACCAAGTTGTAATTTCCTTTATAGCTATTCAATAATGTTGTTAGGGGCCTTCGGGCCCTTTTTCATTTGTAGCCATCAGCTTTCAGCCGTCAGCCATCAGACTCGTTTCACACCTATTTGTAGCAGCGGGTTTACCCCGCGTCATCAGGCGCTAGGCTCTAGATTCTAGGACGTGATGTATAATCTGCTACCTCGTATCTCGTATCTCACTTCTCGTATTTCGCATCTCGCACCTTGTATCTCGCACCTCGCATCTCGCATCTCGCGTCTCGCATCTCGGATCACTCTTTAACCAAGTCTTGGATCAGCCATTTACTAGCTTTATAAAAATACAGATCACACATTTACCAGCCTAAGAATTTTAGATCAGGATTTAACTACCTCTGCCTTATAAGCCTTAATTTGGGGCTTATTGCCCGATTACAGCCTCTAGAATGGTTAAAATTGGCTCATATAAACGGCAATTTAATGCTGTTTTGTAGAATCTAGCGATTTATAAACCGATTTTTTATTAACTCACTCAAGCCATAAACCGATTTTTTACCAACTCAACACCCTTACAAACCAAAATTTTACTAACTGAAGCTAGGTTTTTAGCGGCACAAACCGATTTTTTACTAACTCAAGTTACTGATTTTGGCTATAAACCGATTTTTTACTAACTGCTTTTGGATTAATGTCCGATATTTGAAAAGTGTATGTAAGGAGTTACTCACATTTTGACTGTAAAGGGGGTTTACAGGGGAGGAGTTAGCGAGAGTAAAGTTAGCGAGGGGAAAGTTAGAAAGGGG
>NZ_PNCP01000069.1:0-13687 GCF_005886115.1 Pseudoalteromonas sp. S4492 | reverse complement strand
AACTACTTATCACCTATCATATGCATGAAAAATAAATGGGTAACCTTATAGTTGTCTAGTTTAGGTGCTAGGTGCTAGGTGCTAGGTGCTAGGTGCTAGGTGCTAGGTGCTAGGTGCTAGGTGCTAGGTGCTACCAGCATAGTTTGACTTTTTATGAATGCGATAGATTTTATTCAGCGCACTTATCATCACTGACTCGTATGAAGCTAAGCTCTTCCTTAATCTGCTGCTTTAGAGAATCATTGGAGACTTTTTGTATATTAGTCCTAAGCATTTCTAGCGCGTAATCACCTTCAACAAGCAAAAGAGAACTGAATGCAGAAGAGCCGACAAAGGTATTTTGATTGTTAATCAATAGCTCAATCAACATATCAACATCTTCACGTTCGCCTAATAACCCGAGCCCACTGATTGCAGAATCCTTTAAAACATTCTCATCCGAGTTAATCATTTTAATGATGTACTTACGAGCACGGCTTTTATTCACGTTAGCATCAAAGCATCTATTCTTAAGGTTTAACCTCCACGTTAAAGAAGATAAGCGAATTAAGTTGTCATTTAGCAAGTGCTTTTGACTAGTATTATTCCAAATATCATTCAAAACCGTATTGTATATTTCTGGATTAAACCCTCGACTAGACCAACCGATTGATATTAAGTTTGCAACTGAAAATACAGCAGCCCTATAACGTGTATCCCAGTAAGAACCAAGCTCTATATTTTGCACTGAGGTATCTGCTTTCAATATCGCTTTTTCCAAATCTGATGGCCACTGCCAACTAACATCATCAGCATGCGTATGACATGTAATCACCAGTAGAAAACAAAAAAATAAGTAAGCTTTAAAGCTGTTCATAGAATAATAACCGAATAAAAAAAATAAATTAAAGTAACTTAAATTTAAGCCCAGATATTTCAAACTCTTTTATTTTTTTTACTAAATAGCCTGACATTAATGGATAGTGACCTTTCATATTAGTTATTAGAAAAATAGGATTTTCAGACTCATTAAAGTATTTGAAGCTATAACGCTTAATATCGAGTTTGAAACCATTCAGCTCTACAAAGTCAGAATCATCTTCATTTAGTACATTGATTTCTTTTGTCACAGAAAACAAATATAGAGCTTCACCATCTAGCATTAATTCCGACCAAAACCCGCAACCACTCAATAAATCGTTTAATTTATTATATGCAACTAGGTCACAAACTAAACATTGAGGATGAAGCCAATAGAAGGAGTTTTGCGAAAAGCCTCTTCGTCCTTGAAGCTCAACCTGTAATACCTTCCCACATGGTAATGGATTTTGAACTGATAGAGCCGTCGAAAATAATAAACTCGTTTCAGAGATATCAACCGGAGTAATAAATTCATCTTCATATTCTGGATAAAATTTATATACTTTATTCATCTATTACTCCATTAATAACAGCCACGCGCTGAAGCACGACCTACAAGCAAGTGCTACCCTAGAACCTAGTTCCTATGCCCTAATCACTAACACCTTTCCCCTTGCAACTCGCAACTAGTAACTAGTAACTAGTAACTCAACAATACTGCCCTGCTGCAAAGCCGCAGCTCCAGGCGTATTGGAAGTTGTAGCCGCCTAGCCAACCGGTGACGTCGGTGACTTCGCCGATGAAATAGAGGCCCGGTGACTTTTTCGCTTCGAAGGTTTTTGAGCTTAACTCGTCGGTGTCTACACCGCCAAGCGTGACTTCGGCTGTTCTGTAACCCTCTGTGCCGTTTGGCTTAATTTGCCAATTGTGAATGTAGTCATGTAACACGTCGATTTGCGCATGGCTTAGCTGGTTTACATTACAATCAGGGATCGCTTTAGTATCGTGCAGCATTTCAACAAAACGCTTTGGTAAAATGGTCGCTAGGGTATTTTTCAGTGACTTTTGCCCTTGGCTTTGACGCCACTGCTCAAGCTGCTGTTTTAAATCGAGCTCGGGTAACAAGTTGATGTACACAGTTTGCCCTGCACGCCAAAAAGAGCTGATTTGTAAAATAGCTGGGCCCGAAAGGCCGCGATGAGTAAACAAGATGTTTTCTTTAAACTGGGTGCCATCTTCACTGGTAACCAGACAAGGAATGCTGATCCCCGATAACCCATCAAAGCGATCTTTATCATGCTGGTGTAACGTAAATGGCACTAATGCCGCCATGGTTGGTAGCACTGTTAAACCAAATTGCTCTGCAATTTTATAACCAATTGGTGATGCACCGAGCTTAGGCATGGTTAATCCGCCCGATGCGACAACTAACGACTCACATTGATAGCTGTCTTGCTCAGTAATAACTTCATAGCCCGCATCGGTTTTTGTCACGCTGAGTACTTCGTTACGCAGCGCTATGTTAACACCCGCCCACTCACACTCAGTTAAAAGAATGTCGACGATATCTTGTGCGCTGTTATCACAAAATAACTGGCCCAGCGTTTTATGGTGATAGGCCAAGCCGTGACGGTCCACCAGCTCTATAAAGTCATGCTGGGTATAACGACTTAAACACGATTTTACAAAGTGAGGATTACCACACAAGTAGTTGTCTGGGCTTGCGTTTTCATTGGTGAAGTTACAACGCCCGCCGCCGCTGATTAATATTTTACGGCCCGGCTTTTTGCCCATATCAAGCACAGTAACATTGCGACCACGGTAGCCTGCTTGTGCAGCACACATCAAACCTGCGGCACCGGCGCCAATCACAATTACATCTACTTGGGTCATTACTCATACTCACTAAAAAAATTTAGCTGATTATAACAAGTTATTGTCGCTGCTGTGTTAACACTGAGGTGTTTTTACAAAAAAGATAAAACCAAAAAACGAAATAAAGTAAAAACTCAAAACCGTAAAATTATAACTTTATTATGAGAAATGCGTAGAAAAACACCATTAAAAGACTAGTTTAGACGTCTATACATTTAGTTATAACCAAAATAGAGACAACCATAATAAAACGATATTTTAACTAAATTTACATTTATTTTACCTTTGTCCCCCTTCGCGAAAAATATCGTGGAGATTTACATAACAATCTAGGGATCATTATGACAACTAACAACAACTTGAAGAAGTGCGCAATTGCACTGAGCTTGACTGCGTTGTTTGGGACGACGGCAGCAATGGCTACTCCAAACCAACTAATGTCACCATCTATGCAGGAAACTGCGGCGAAATTACAAGGCCAAGAAGGCTTTGGTACACAATTCATCATCAAGTATAAAAACAACAGTGATGAAATGATGACAATGTCGGCAGCAGAACAAACGCCGACTATGATGAGTAAAAAAGCAAAAGGCTTTGTTAAAAACTTCACCAGCAAAAAAGGTAAAGTAAAAGCACAATACGTTCGTGCAATGGCGATGAATAATCACCACGTAATGCGTGCTGATAAAAAACTTTCTGCTGAAGAAGCACAAGAATTCATGCAAGAGATGGTTGCAACAGGTAACGTTGAATACATCGAAATCGACCAAATGTTAAAGCCATTTGCAACGCCTAACGACCCTCGTTATGACGACCAATGGCACTACTACGAGCAAGCGGGTGGTCTTAACCTTCCTACTGCGTGGGATACAGCAACGGGTAGCGGTGTGGTTGTTGCGGTACTTGATACAGGTTACCGCCCACATATTGATTTAAATGCCAACATTCTTCCTGGCTATGACATGATCTCTAACGTGTCTGTAGCTAACGATGGGGGTGGTCGTGATAGCGATGCTCGCGATCCGGGTGATGCAATCAGCGCTAACGAATGTGGTTACACACATGGTGCGCAAGATTCAAGCTGGCACGGTACGCACGTTGCGGGTACTGTTGCGGCAGTGACTAACAACGGTGAAGGTGTTGCCGGTGTTGCTTACGATGCGAAAGTAGTTCCTGTACGTGTACTTGGTAAATGTGGTGGTTTAACTTCTGATATCGCTGACGGTATTATCTGGGCTTCAGGTGGTTCGGTTTCTGGCGTACCAGCAAATGCTAACCCTGCAGATGTTATCAACATGAGTTTAGGTGGTAGCGGTTCATGTAGCTCTACAACACAAAGCGCTATCAACCAAGCACGTAACAACGGCACTGTGATCGTAATCGCTGCGGGTAACGATAACGATAACTCTGCAAACTACAACCCAGGTAACTGTAATGGTGTTGTAAACGTTGCATCTGTTGGTCGTAACGGTGGTCGTGCTTATTACTCAAACTACGGTAGCAACATTGACGTTGCAGCACCGGGTGGCGCACAAAGCTTTGCGAATGACTCTGAAGGTGTGTTATCAACACACAACTCAGGCTCTACAAGCCCAAGCAGCGATTCATATCACTACTCGCAAGGTACGTCGATGGCAGCACCACATGTTGCGGGTGTAGCAGCGCTAATCAAGCAAGCTAAACCATCTGCAACGCCAGATGAAATCGAAAGCATCTTAAAATCAACAACTCGTTCTTTCCCTGCAACATGTACAAGCTGTGGTACAGGTATTGTTGATGCAGCAGCCGCTGTGGCAGCAGCATCAGGCACAACACCACCACCAACAGGCAATGTGTTAGAAGATGGCCAAGCACTAACAGGTTTAAGTGGCTCTGCTAGCAGCCAAACTTTCTACACAATGGAAGTGCCAACAGGTGCAACTAACGTAACCTTCACAATGAGTGGCGGTACAGGTGATGCTGACCTTTACGTTCGTGCAGGTAGCGCACCTACAACGTCAACCTATGATTGTCGTCCGTATAAAGGTGGTAACAACGAAGTATGTTCTATCGATAACCCAACAGCAGGTACTTACCATGTAATGCTGAATGGTTACTCTGCATACTCAGGTGTTAGCCTAGTGGGTGATTTAACAGTGTCTGGCGGTGGTTCAGGCTCAGGTTCACCACAAGCAGGTGGCGGCACTGTGACTGATATCTCTGCAAGTGCTGGTCAGTGGAAACACTACACGCTAGAAGTACCAGCAGGTATGGCAAGCTTCACTGTTACGACGTCTGGTGGTTCGGGTGATGCTGACTTATTCGTTAAGTTTGGTAGCCAACCAACGTCATCTAGCTATGACTGTCGTCCGTACAAAAACGGTAACGCAGAAACATGTACATTCAGTAATCCACAAGCAGGTACGTGGCACTTAAGCTTAAATGCTTACCGTACTTTCTCTGGTGTAACATTGGATGCACAGTATCAACCTTAATAGTTGATCTCCCCAGTATCCCCCTGGGACTTTTCAGCCGGACTTACGTCCGGCTTTTTTGTACTAATATCAAATAGCGAATTGATATTAAAGCTTTTCAAGAACAGCTTCAGCGCGGCTTACTACAAACTCTTTGTCTTGTTCAACAAACAGCCCTGTTACCGTTTGGTTTTCAACGATCATCGCATAACGCTTTGAACGTACGCCACCAAAACCAGCGGTGTCTTTATCTAAACCAAGTGCTTTAGTAAAGCTTGCATCACCATCAGCTAACATACGAATATGCTCTGCGTTATGAGCTTCACCCCATGCTTTCATTACAAATGCATCGTTCACCGATACACAGTAAATTGCATCAACGCCTTTAGCGGTAATTTTATCGGCTAGCGTAATAAACTCAGGTAAGTGAGCGTTTGAGCAGGTTGGCGTAAATGCACCAGGCACCGCAAATAACACTACTTTTTTATCTGCAAATAATGCCTCTGTTGATAGGGTTTGCATGCCCTCGCTAGTTAATTCACTAAGGGTTGCTGCAGGTAAATTTTGGCCTTGTTCGATCATTGTAATTCCTTGAAAGAAAATAAGAGTACAGAGTATATACCCAAAAAATTGAATACCGCATGATTTAAGGGCAAACAATGCAAACCATTGCTCGCCCTTGAAGAGTTATAAACCTAAGCTGGTTTTAATGGTGTGCATTTGCTCTTGTAGGCGATGCTGGATATCACTAACCAGTGAGTTTGACTCACTTACCTGCCCTTTCATGCTCTGCATTGATTGGCTAAAGTTTTCGAGTAAGGCATTTTGCTGTTTAGCAAGCTCCATAGCATCAAACGCGACTTTATTAGCATCTTGCGCGTTATCGGCAACGCCTTCTGAATTACGTTTAAGCTCTTGAGCATTTTGTGTTTGTAGCTCGGCATCATTTGCCAGTGCGCTAATTTGCTCCGATACCATGGTGGAGTTTTCACTTAATCGGTTTAGCTGATTGTTAATATCATCAAGCGAACCTTGTGTTTGTCTGGCAAGTTTTCGTACTTCATCGGCGACAACTGCAAAGCCTCGACCATGCTCACCTGCACGTGCCGACTCAATCGCCGCATTCAATGCCAGCAAGTTTGTTTGCTCAGCAATGTTCTTGATTACTTCAATGACTTGGCCAACATCATCAACCCCTTTTAATAGCTCTTTTAAGCTACCTAGACCTTGCTCAACGCGCTCTTCAGTACGAGAGCTTGCGGTTAACATGCTGTCGGCAAAGCCTAGGCTTTGCTCCATCGCACCAAAAGTTTGTTTGGCGTTGTCAGCCACTTGACCATTAATGTTATTGACCTGCTCACCAATGTGCTGAATATCACTTAATAAGCCTTGGTTTTGTTCCACCTGAGAGTGGCTGGCATCCGTTTGCTGAGCAATGGTATGTAAGTGCTCGCTCATCTCTAGCATAAAGTCATTAATAACTTTAAGCATTTGTGCTCGCTCTTCTGCCTCACCTCGCTGGCGCTCAATCAATTGATTAAAGTAATGGGCGATTTCACCGACTTCGGTTTTCGGATTTTTACTCTCGATATTTTTAAGCTCATTACTTTCAATCAAGAAAGCAAAGCCATCGCGCAACTGACGCAGTGGGTTAAGCACTTGGTTACGCTGAACAAAGTAAACGCCACCCGCTAAAACCACCAGCATGCCAATAGCCACGCAAAACACGATAAATACTTGTTGTTTAAGTTGGCTTTGTTCGTCTTTTAGTTTTTGCTCTGCACCGAGTACCGTTGCTGAAAGCGCACCGATTTGTTCGCGCAGTGCCTGCATACCGGTTTGACGTAGCTCAGCTTGTTCAAGGGTCGATGCTAAATCACGTGGAAAGCGTTTAGGCCAACTACTTAGCTCTGCTTTAATGTCACCCGCTAAATCTTCAGCTTCTTCACCCAGAAACAAGGCGTCTTCATCCACTTCGCTCATTACACCTAGGTTTTCGAGTCTATCGATTTTAGCAGCAAGAGCGTTTAGGTTTTCAACACTTTGATTGAGGCTATTTTTAGTGTCTTGATCAAAGTTGATCACCAACTTGTAAGTATACAAAGCAAGTGATGTCACTTCGCTGTAGTAGTCAGCAGCAAGTCGATAATACTCAAGAGCAAGCGCAGTTTGCGGCTCTGCTTTGCTTGCATAACCAATTAACGATGAGGCCGAGCCTGCCATTTGTCTTAACGAGTTATCGAGCAGTGCCATTTCGTTACCCGATAGCTTACCTAAAGCGCGATACTTACCATTAATGTCTTTATCGAGCTCTGTTAGCTGACTATTTAGCTGACCTGCAAGGTCATCAGGTAGCTCTGCTAAATGCTGCTTTTTAACATCGCTAATCAGCGTTGAGGCTTTATTTAAGTGTTGGCTGTCACCTTGCTCTAAATAATCATCAAGGTAACTTTTTAAATCAATAATGATGGTGTTTTTCAGCTTATTATAAGCGTTATCTTGCTGCTCTAAGCCGAGTAAGGTTTGACTAGCCCAGAACAAGGTGGCTGCCAGTAAGATACTGGCGAGTGTGAGTAAAACGGCCAATAGCCGAGTAAATGATGACACGCGCATAAACGATATTCCCAAGTAACGTTACGCGCGTAGAATATTAACCTTTTATGACAATTTGATGTAAACCGTAAAAAATAACAGGTAAAAGCGATAACAACTAACCCAAAAGGGTTAAATAAATACCAATTCGCTTAATATTGCGGATTAGTATCAGACCATTGCAGCTTTTACGTATACATCAAAGCGGTTCTTTTTGGTTTTGATTTGCATACTCGGGGTTTTGTCATTTAGAAATGGGGCGTAATCAGGGCGCTTCACGACGACTCGCTTACTGGCAAGTGGATAAGCAAATTCTAATAAATCATCAGCATCGCTGTCTGCACCGACGAGTTCTTGGAATACTCGCATTTCCTTTTTAACAAGGGCTGATTTTTCACGATGAGGAAACATAGGATCTAAGTACACAACATCAGGCACTTCGTTACATTGCGCCAGTAGAGTATGACTAGAGCCAAACACTAAACTCATGTTTTCTTTCATCCAAGGGCCGATTTCTGCATCGTTATAGGCGCGTTCTAGGCCATCAAATAATAGCGCAGCAACCACTGGGTGGCGTTCATGCAAAATCACTTTACAGCCAAGTGATGCCAGTACAAAGCCATCGCGGCCAAGTCCTGCGGTGGCATCTAGCACCACAGGCGTGGCACCTTTGTTTAAACCAACCGCTTTTGCGATAGCCTGCCCTTTACCACCACCAAACTTACGTCGATGAGCTGCGGCACCCGTTACAAAATCAACATGGATAGCACCAAGCTTTGGCTCGTCCTTTTTCTTCAAGCTCAGACCTTGATCGTCATAATGAAGCGAAAAACCTGCATTTTGCTCAGCCCACTTGACCAAACCAAAACGCTGTTCAATCGCATCTAAATAAGGACGCATTTCTTTAAAAGGACAATGAATTACCACGCAAAACTCCGAGCTATCTGATTCGCCGCCAGTATAGCATGCCTTAAAATAGCTCGATATCCGTTTGTGAGGTCACATCTTCGGTATCACTCGGCTCTGCCATTTTTTGTAAACTTGCTAAAAGCGAGCTTCGCGATTCGATAATGTGCTTTAACTGATACTTTATAAACGCCAAGTCTTCATTCAGTGAGGTAAACAGTAATTGCGTTTGTTTTAATTGCTGCAGGTGAAACGCAACTTCGTCGCTACTCGCCAAACCGCTTTGTTCAATAGATTTATTTAGCTCATCGAGTTGGGCGGCAAGCTTCTCAACAGCGTGTTCGCGAGAATCGCTGTTCAGATACATTTGATCAGACAAGTCATTAAACGCATTACCAATTTGCTGTGCCTGCGTAAGCGCACGCTCATTGTTTTCCATGTCTTGTACTTTGGCGTTAGTCACCTCAAGAATATGCGGGAATAAATCTTTGTAACGACCATACAGCTGGGCATCATCTAATGGCATATTCTTAACCAGCATCGATACTTTAGGGTAATTAATAATTGTGCGATGGCTAAAATCAACAAAGCGATTCGCATCTCGGTGTTTTTCGAGTAGCTCTTGCTCAAGTGGACACACCCCGCCATCTGCACTACAAAATACGCCAACATCTTGATACCAAAACGCCAGCACGACATCGAGCTCCATCGGGTTAAAAAACTCAAACATATGTTCCGATAACGCTTTGATATCGTGAGCATGATAACTTTGCCCTACGTAGCGCATGATGCGTCCCATATCGCCTGAATCTGTCATCGCGATTTCGGCAGTAATTTGCGCTCGCTCAACATCACTTTTAAGTTTTTTCGAGTGCTGGCGATATTGATACAACACGCGAATACGTGCCATCAGCTCTTCAGCATTAAATGGTTTTACAATGTAATCAGCAGCACCTGCGTTATAGCCTTTTACACGGTCTGGTAGGTCTGACTTACCCGATAAAAACATCACTGGAATATCTTTTGTTTGCGGGTTAGCTTTTAATTCGTTACATACCTCAAAGCCTGTTTTTCCCGGCATTTCGATATCAAGTAAGATGATGTCAGGATTGTACTTTAACGCCTGTCTTAATCCTTCGTCGCCATTTTTAGCATGGATCAGTGTGCAAAAGCCTGATAGCGATTCCTCAATCACATGATGGATATATTTATCATCATCAATGGCTAATACAAGTTTTGACATGCTTAATTCCTATAAACTCTTTTTTATGAAGGATAGTACGAGAGCGTGATTTTGCGAAGAAATATTAATAAAAAAAGCGCCTTACGGCGCTTTAGATCAACAAAAATTATTATGCAGCAATGCCGCTATGTCTAAGTAGCGCATCAACTTGTGGTTCGCGTCCTCGGAACTTTTTAAATAGCTCCATAGGCTCTTCACTGCCCCCTTTTTCTAAAATGTTCTTTAAGAACGCTTCGCCCGTTGCTGGGTTAAAAATGCCTTCTTCTTCAAATTTAGAAAATGCATCCGCCGAGAGTACTTCAGCCCACTTGTAAGAGTAGTAACCTGCGCTATAACCCCCCGCAAAAATATGGCTAAAACCATGCTGAAAACGGTTAAACGCGGGAGCTTTAACAACGGCCGTTTTACTGCGCACCTCATCTAGTGTTGCTTGAATATTACATGGCTCACCCGCTTTGTACGTATGGTGAATCGTAAAATCAAACAACGAGAACTCAAGCTGACGCAGCATTTGCATACCTGATTGGAAGTTCTTCGCCGCAAGAAGTTTATCTAATAACTCTTTTGGTAACGGTTCACCTGTTTCGTAATGACCCGAAATAAAGCTTAAGGCTTCTTCTTCGTAACACCAGTTTTCAAGGAACTGACTTGGCAACTCAACCGCATCCCATGCTACACCGTTAATACCTGCAACCGGCGCTGCATCAACTTGCGTCAACATATGATGAATACCGTGACCAAACTCATGGAATAAGGTCGTTACTTCGTTATGGGTAAACAAGGCTGGCTTATCACCCACTGCTTTATTAAAGTTACATACTAAATACGCAACAGGGGTTTGTAATTCGCCGTTAGCACGTACTTTACGACCCATGCAGTCATCCATCCACGCGCCGCCGCGTTTGCGATCACGAGCGTATAAATCGAGATAAAAGCGACCACGTAAAGTATTGCTGCTATCGTAAATTTCGAAGAAGCGTACATCTGGGTGGTACGTATCAAAGCCTGTGACTTCTTTAACGTTAATACCGAATAAGCGATTTACTGTGGTGAATAAGCCACTTAATACCGTATTTGCAGGGAAATATGGGCGCAATACTTCATCAGAAATCGCGTATTTTTCTTGCTTAAGTTTTTCCCCGTAATAAGCGTAGTCCCACGCGGCAAGCTCTGTCACACCGTGCTTATCTTTTGCGTAAGCAGTTAACTCAGCAAGTTCTTGCTCAGCTTGCGGTTTTGATTTGTCGGCTAAATCTTCTAAGAATGAGAAAACCTGCTCTGGCGTTTCAGCCATTTTAGTCGCCAATGACATGTCAGCGTAGCTGTTAAAGCCCAGTAACTCGGCAAGCTCGTGACGCAGTGCAAGCTCTTCGCTCATAATGGCAGAGTTATCAAATTCACCGGCGTTAGGGCCTTGATCAGAAGCACGCGTCACAAACGCAGTGTAAAACTCTTCACGTAACTCGCGGTTATCTGCGTAGGTCATAATGGGTAAGTAAGATGGAAAATCTAGCGTGAATACCCAGCCATCTAGATCTTTGCTTTTAGCTGTATCAGCACCAAGGGCTAATGCAGACTCAGGTAAACCAGCCAGTTCGCTTTCATCAGTAATGTGCTTTTGCCAAGCAAGCGTGGCATCCATCACATTATTACCAAACTTAGAAGCCAACTCAGATAAACGCGCACTAATTTCGCCATAACGCTTTTGTTGCTCAGGCTTTAAAGCGATACCAGATAGCTCAAAATCACGCAGTGCATTAGTAATGGTTTTTTGTTGGGCAATGGTCAGAGTTTTAAATTCGTCACTGCTGTGAAGTGCGTTGTAAGCATCGTACAAACCTTGATGCTGACCAACAAACGTTGAATACTCAGATAACAATGGCAAACATTGCTCATAGGCTTCACGTAGCTCGTCGTTATTAACGACAGAATTCATATGTGATACCGGTGAAAATAAGCGTGATAACTTGTCATCAGCTTCTTCAAGCGGAAGAACCAAATCATTCCATGTGTATGATTTAGTTGCCAGTACCTCATCTATTTTGGCACGGCACTCAGCAATCGCCGCTTTTAATGCTGGCACTACATGTGCTGGTTTAATTTTAGAAAACGGCGGAAGCCCTTCTAAACCAATGAGTGGGTTATTTTCTGCAATTGTCATTTTCGTTCTCAAATTTTATGCGAATATGATTTTGAAGTTGGGGCGAATTGATGAAATACAAGGGGCTTAACCTTGGTCTTTATTATGCTATTATCAACTTATTACTAAATCGATTAATTAATAAAGAATTATCTATTTTTGAGGACAAACTATGGCTCAGCATTTTGATTACATTGCAATTGGTGGTGGTAGTGGCGGTATTGCCTCTGCAAACCGTGCAGCAATGCGTGGCGCAAAAGTCGCTCTTATTGAAGCAAAACACATGGGTGGTACCTGTGTAAACGTGGGTTGTGTTCCAAAGAAAGTAATGTGGCACGGCGCACAAATTGCTGAAGCAATTAACGCATATGCACCTGACTACGGCTTTGATGTTGAATTAAAAGGTTTTAGCTGGGCTAAATTAGTTGAAAGCCGCGAAGCTTACATTGGTCGTATTCACCAAGGTTACAACAAGTACTTATCTAGCAATGGTGTAACTGTAATCAATGGCTTTGCTAAGTTTGTTGATAATAAAACAGTTGAAGTAAATGGTGAGATATACACGGCAGACCATATTCTTGTTGCTGTTGGTGGCCGCCCTACTATTCCTAACATCCCAGGCGCTGAGCTTGGCATTGATTCGAACGGCTTCTTTGAACTAGACGCACAGCCTAAGCGTGTTGCTGTGGTTGGTGCAGGCTACATTGCCGTTGAAATCGCAGGTGTACTTCATAGCCTTGGTACAGAAACACACTTGTTTGTTCGTAAAAACAAACCACTTCGTACTTTTGACCCATACATTGTTGATACGCTTGTCGAGATCATGGCGAAAGAAGGTCCGACTCTTCACACTGATTGCACACCTAAAGAAGTAGTTAAAGAAAGCGATGGTAGCTTAACAATTCACTTTGAAAATGGTCACAGCCAAAACGTTGATGAAGTTATTTGGGCTATTGGCCGTACACCTACAACTGACAAGATCAATCTTGCTGCGGCAGGTGTTGAAGTCACTGAAGGTGGTTACGTTAAAGTAGACGAATTCCAAAACACCACTGCTGAAAACGTGTACGCAGTTGGCGATATCATCGAAAACGGTATCGAACTTACGCCAGTAGCCGTTAAAGCGGGTCGTATTTTATCAGAGCGTTTATTCAATAAAGAATTACCTGATGATTTAAAAATGGATTACGAGCTAGTGCCTACAGTGGTATTCAGCCATCCACCAATCGGCACAATTGGTTTAACAGAGCAACAAGCGATTGATCAATATGGCAGCGATAAAGTGAAAGTATATCGTTCAACCTTCGCAGCTATGTACACAGCAGTAACGCAACACCGTCAACCTTGTAACATGATGCTGGTTTGTGCTGGCGACGACGAAAAAGTTGTTGGCTTACACGGTATTGGTTTTGCCGTTGACGAAATGATCCAAGGCTTTGCTGTTGCAATGAAGATGGGCGCAACGAAAGCAGACTTTGATGCTGTTGTGGCTATTCACCCGACGGGCTCAGAAGAGTTTGTAACGATGCGATAAACTCGAGTTGCGAGTTGCGAGTTGCGAGTTGCGAGTTGCGAGTTGCGAGTTGCGAGTTGCGAGTCAATTTTAAAACCTTGTGGTGCTGCCACAAGCATTTATTA
>NZ_PNCP01000068.1:0-59774 GCF_005886115.1 Pseudoalteromonas sp. S4492 | reverse complement strand
GTTATACCAATTCGCTTAATAAAGTGGTCTATTTTGAGGCAATAAAACCTCGTTGATAACAAGGCAAAAATTTCGTTATTTAGTTGTGCTCGGCAATTGCTCCTGCATTGCTCTACCTTCTGCATCCATGCAGTCGTAAATCAGAAATTTTTAACGCAGGTAGCGACAGGTTTAATCCCTCAAAATGATTAAGTATTATTGCGGATTGGTATTGTTGAGATTGATCAAGAAATCTAAGGTGAAATTGTGATTGATACAGTGAATGCAAGCGACAAAGATAAAGCACGATTTTTACGTGTTTTTGCATTTATTGGTTCGATCACTTCGTTTTTAATGGCGATCACCAGCTATCAAGATGGATACCATGCCCTTAGCTATTTATTGATTATTGGCGGCTTTGTGTTTGCCTCACCTTTCGTTATTAAAAATCGTGACGAAACCATAGCAGTACTTATGCTGTACGCTCTCTATTCGATGATGTGTTTTTTAATCGTATCAGGAGGTAGTAATGGCACGGGGCCATTGTGGTTGTTTATCGTATCTCCTGTGACCTTTTTTATTCGTGGCTTAAAGCGCGGAGCGTTCGATCTTATCTTGCTTGCCAGTATTATCTCGGTGCTTTTCTATTTTACCGATCAATTTGGTTATTACAGTTATCCGAGTCATTATTTTCCTACACGTGTCATGCTGTGTTTCTCGATTTTATGTATTTTGGGTGGCTTCTACGAATATTACCGCAACAAATACAGTTTGCAGTTAATGGAACAACTTAAGCTTAATCAAAAGCTTGCACGTACTGATGCGATGACTGAACTCGCTAACCGTCGCTACGCAACTGAGTGCTTGCAAGATAAGCGCTTTTGCGAAGGGGCTGTGTTCTTGCTGATGGATGTTGATAACTTTAAGCAAATCAACGACACCTACGGTCATCAAGTGGGCGATGAGGTGCTAATATTTTTCGCTGATGTCTTTAAAGAAGTGTGCACAGAAGAAGATGTTATTTCCCGTTGGGGCGGCGAAGAGTTCTTAATTGTGATCCCAACAGGGTATGAGCTTAGAGCCAGAAAAGTCGCTGAAAAAATCCATAAGAAGCTTGCTGAAAAGCCATTTACGAGCGGCCAGCATCGTTTTAATGTCACCTTAAGTATTGGTTTGTACGTGCGCGTTGCTGATGAGAGCGTGGATCACTGTTTGAACATTGCCGATAAACGGCTTTACCGCGCTAAATCGCAAGGTAAAAATCAAACGGTTGCTGAAGTTGATTTAGCGAAGCATGAGCCGGCTTGATAAATAAAGCCGCAATTAGCGGCTTTATTGATTGCTCAAATTAATGGCTTTTTTCAAAGTCGCTGACTTCACGCTCAGCTTCTTTCTTCGATTTACCGTATTTTTGCTGAAGTTTACCAACCAGCTCTTTACGGCTACCTTCAATTTTATCTAAATCATCATCGGTAAGGTCACCCCATTTACGTTGTGCTTTACCTTTAAGCTCTTTCCAGTTGCCTTCTAAACGATCGCTGTTCATCATAATCTCCTTACTTTGTTAAACATTCATCTTAGTAATAGCAATCGCTGTACCAACTTGGCGAATTTATTAACTGATTGATTTATAGTTGTTTTATGCTTTTACATATAATGAGTGGAATTTAAAAGTTTGCAATTACTACGTAGTTTTTAGAATCAGCCTGTAATATTTTCTGTTGCGCTAGTTTTTAGATACTTAGTGGCTTTTAGATGTATAGCGATTGATTATCCGCGTGTATTCTTCAGTTGATTTTAGTTTACGTAAGTTCTCGTTAAACTGGTCTCTTAAGGCTTCGTCTCGGAATAAAAAGCCACTGGGATTTTTGCCAAATAACGCAAATCGTTGTACAGGTTTAGAGACATCAATTTCGTCATTGATATTAATTAACGCTCGATAATAATCAAAAATTTTACCGTCCATCTGGATCACCTCGTAGCGCTCTCGATACAAAAGCTGTACTTGTGCAAGTTGATCATAGGTTTCTGCGTATTGTGGGTTTTCTCTGGCCATTGCTTGATATTCTGGTGTGAGTAATTCTTTTGCACCTTGCCATGAAAGAACACTAAAGTGTTTTAATTGTGCAATAGAGCTAAGCTGCAGGTTTTGCTTGGCCAGACTAAAAGCGAAGTTCTCGTAGCTGTAAGCAATATCTGAAAAGTAACCGCTCATTTGATGGGTTTCGATAATTTTTTCATTAATATCAGACACAACATCAACTAAGTTCTCAGTATACAAAGGGATCCGCCTTGCATAGGGAACGTAGACAAAGTGTATTTGATAACCGTGAACACCGAGTGTTGCACGAAGTAAGTCAGGAATAATACCTGTGTTGTCTTCAACCATCACCCAAGGTGGTAGTGTATTGCCAAGTGCAACCGTAATTTTTTGCTGACTAAACGCTTTTTGAAACGGGAAAACTAAAAGTAGCAAGGTGATTAAAATACGGGTGTAAATCCTGAACAAGTTAATTCCTTATTCTGATTTTTGTTTGGTCGTTTAATCAAGAATAAGTCTAAACTGGCAGAATGCAATGTTTTCACTTCTAAAGCCCGAGATAGAAAATAAGCCTATAGCCATCGCAATTTTTAGTTTTTTGATACAATGCGCGAAAAGAAAGTAAGAGATACCTAACGTGCTGCCAGTTCAAGATATTTATCAATCCCTGTTAACCACATTACAGAGTAACCCAATGGCTTTATTGCAAGCGCCACCGGGAGCGGGTAAATCGACATGGCTGCCTCTTACCCTAATGCGCGAAGGTCACTTTAAACGCATTGTTATGTTAGAGCCAAGACGACTGGCCGCACGCAATATTGCCCAGTATTTGGCAAGTCAGCAGAATGAAAAAGTCGGTGACAGTGTCGGCTTACGCATTCGTGGCGAATCAAAAGTAAGTTCTACAACTAAACTCGAAATTGTCACTGAAGGTATGCTGACGCGTATGTTGCAAAATGACCCAGAGCTTAGTGATGTTGATTTACTTATATTTGATGAATTTCATGAGCGCTCAATTGCCGCAGATACGGCTTTGGCATTTGCCCTCGAAACACAGGCGGCACTTCGCGATGATTTAAAAATCTTACTGATGTCGGCAACCTTAGATGGCGATCGTTACAGTGAGTTTTTCAGCTGTCCGATTATTTCATCACAAGGACGAAGCTACCCCATTGATGAAGTGTATATTCCACTTAAAGACGAAAGCCGTTGGCTCGATGACATACCTGCACTAATAAAACAGGCGCTTAGTGAGCAAACGGGCAGTGCTTTAGTATTTTTACCAGGGCAGCGTGAAATCATGCGCGTTCAGCAGTCTTTAAATGATTTAGGTGATAGCGTCGAAGTATTTAGCTTGTATGGTGAGCAAAATAAAAACGAGCAACAAGCTGCTATCGCGCCTGCTAAACATGGTAAACGCAAAGTGGTATTAACCACCAATGTCGCTGAAACCAGTTTGACCATTGAAGGAATACGCATTGTGGTTGATAGCGGCAAACGCCGTGCTGCCAATTTCAATTTAAAAACCGGTGTTACAGAGCTCGTTACGCAAAGTATTTCTCGTTCTTCTGCCATTCAGCGCGCTGGTCGTGCTGGGCGAATTGAGCCGGGGGTTGTGTATCGATTAGGCTCTAAACAAACTTTTGAGCGCCGTAATAGCCATGATGCGCCAGAAATTCTGACCAGTGATATTAGTCAGTTGTTATTAGAGGCAAAGCAGTGGGGGGCGTCACTTGCTGAGCTTAGCTTACTCGACCCACCTAGTAGCCAGCAGATTAAACAGGCAACGGCACTTTTGAAAATGCTCGAAGCTATTGATGAAAATGAAAAGCTAACAGCCCTTGGCAGCCAAATGCTGAGCTATGGAGCCGATATTCGCCTCTCGCATATGCTCATTAAGGCAAAGCAACTAGAGCAGCGCATGCCTGGTATTTATGTATTAGCGGGGTATTTAACGGCACTGCTTGAAAGCCGCATTAGTATGCCAGCTGATCTTAATTTGGCATTGCATAGCCAGCACAGCAAACCGCATCCAGTATTTAAGCAGCAATTAACATATTGGCTATCGCGCTTGCAACTCAAGCCGGTTAATGAGCTTAAAACAGAGCACTTGTCGCTGCTGGTGGCACTTGCCTTTCCTGACCGCCTAGCCAAAAAGCGCGGTAATGGTTATTTACTTGCCAATGGTGCGGGCGCCGACTTAAGTGAGGAGTTTTGGCATAACGATGATTATATTGCCATTGCACATATGGGCGGCCATAAAGGAAACCGTGTTTTTGCTGCTGTTGCCTTTATGCCAAGTGACCTTGAAGATGAGCTTTCGCATTTATTTACTGAGCAAACTCGCTGCGAATACGATGAAAAAGCAGGGCGTTTTATCCATCAAGATGAGCTCAAGCTCGGTGCTATCACCATAGCGAGTCAGCCAAGTAAACAGCCCCTAGATAAGAGCGAACGCACTAAAGCGTGGTTAAACTTATTTAGTAAGCAGGGGTTTTCGTTATTTAATGAACAGCCCGACAGTGAGCAGTTACTTATTCGAATGAGTTTGGCAAGTAAGCTGTTACCAGAATCATTCCCGCTTTTAAGTCATGATGAATTAATTGCCGATAACCAATGGCTTGCACCTTATTTGGATGATATTAAAAACCTTGAGCAATTAAAAAAGTTCAATTACAGCGAAGCAATTAAAAGCTGTTTTGATTGGCAGCAGCAAAGCTTATTGAATGAATTACTGCCCTTACGATTAACGGTGCCAAGTGGTTCAAATGTAAAAGTGACCTATCAGCTTGATGGCCCTGCGAAGCTCAGTGTACGCATGCAAGAAGTGTATGGTATGACCAGCACGCCTTTGCTGGCACAAGGTAAACTGCCATTATTAATGGAGCTATTATCACCAGCGAGGCGACCGCTGCAGTTAACTCAAGACTTAGCTAACTTTTGGCAAACGAGTTACCGCGATGTGCAAAAAGAAATGAAAGGGCGTTATCCAAAACATTTTTGGCCAGACGACCCAGCCACCAGCCAAGCAACTAATAAAGTAAAAAGTAAGATGTGATTTTAATGAAGCTGAGTGCTTAGCTCAGCTTCATCACTTGCCTTAGAGCTGCATGCTTCATAAACCGTTACAATTTCCAGCCTTGTTTTGGTATCCCTTTTGTTGACTGTTTAGTAGTCTAATTGAGTCATTAGTAAAAAGAGAAAGCCAGTGTCTGCAGCTATTACCCTTGCTCAATATGTTAAAAAACGAACAGGTGTGCCTCTGGGGCATAAAGATTCGCTGCGCAATATGCTGACACGCTCGCTGGGTGCGAGCTCGTTTTATCTGTTTTGGCGATATTGGAATCCGGTGTGGAGCTATTATTTATCTCGGTATGTAATGAAGCCTTGCAATGACATTATGCCGGTTTGGTGTGCGGTTGTTGTTACTTTTGCTGTCAGTGGGGCGCTGCACGATTTAGCAGTGAGTTTAGTGAAGTTAAAGCCACTATTCTTTTTTACTCCTTGGTTTACTGTGATGGGCGCTTTGGTATTAGTAAGCAAGTACAGCCAAATACAGTTTAGCTCTGCTCCTTGGTTGTTTAGAGCGCTCGCCAACATCAGCTTTATTGTATTGAGCTATTGGTTGACGAGCCACCTTTTTTAGTGCGTTATTGCGTTGCTAAGGGGTAGTCAGTGTAGCCTTTAGCACCGCCTCCAAATAGGGTATCTGGATCATGCTGAGCCAGTTCAATGCCTTGTTCAATACGCGCTGGCAGATCTGGGTTGGCAACAAACGGGCGACCAAAACCAATTAAATCAGCCCAGCCTGCGGCTAATGCTTGCTCTGCTTTCTCGTCAGTGTACTTGCCTGCATAAATCATTAGTCCAGCATAGTTCTTACGTAGCGCTTGCTTAAAACTTTGCTCCATTAAAGGCGCATCATCCCAATCAGCTTCGGCAATGTGCAGGTAAGCAACGTTGAGTTTATTGAGTACTTTTGCTGCGCCAATATAGGTTTCGAACGGGTTTTCATCGACCGTCCCATTGAGTGTTGTGAGTGGAGCAAGGCGTACGCCAACACGCTCAGCGCCAATTTCATCACATACCGCTTGTGTCACTTGTTGTAAAAAGCGTAAGCGGTTTTCTAAACTGCCGCCGTATTCATCGGTGCGTTGGTTCGACTCTGAATCAATAAATTGATTAATTAAGTAACCATTGGCAGCATGAAGTTCAATACCATCAAACCCTGCATCTACAGCATTACGGGCAGCTTGACGGTATTCGTTTATAACCTGTTTGATGTCGTCGTGGCTCATTGCGCGTGGCTGTGCTGTGGCAACAAAATCGGGTTTGTCATCTTCATCAATAAAAACTTTGACGTCTTTAGCTGCAATCGCTGATGGCGCAATTGGTTGCTCACCACCTGTGTTACTTGGGTGAGATACGCGGCCAACATGCCAAAGCTGAGCAAACATAATGCCACCAGCTTGATGAACTTTGTCGGTTACTTTTTTCCAGCCAGCAATTTGCTCGGCAGTATAAATACCCGGTGTCCAAGCATAGCCCTTACCTAGGGCTGATATTTGTGTGCCTTCGCTAATAATTAAGCCGGCGCTGGCACGTTGTGCATAGTAGTCGGCCATTAACTCATTGGCGATATCACCCGGTTGTGATGAGCGAGAGCGAGTCATTGGTGGCATGACAATGCGGTTTTTTAGTGTGTGACCGGCAAGTTGTACGGTATCGAATAATTTGTTCATTACGGCTCCTTGAAAGCGAATATGCTTTCAGCATAACGAAAATTATTTATGAAATTAATGCCACTAATCACAAAACACTTTTGTTAAAATTGCAAAAAACTACAGCGTTAACCTGGGTGCTATAAAGTCTAAAAACGCTAATACTCGTGATGAAACACCACTGTTTTGATAATACACCGCATGCACTTTTTCGCGGCGATTAGGGCTCAGTACCTCGCCTTCGAGCACTTTTACTAAACTGCCTGCTTTTAAATCTTCGTTGATCATAAATTCCGACAACAAGGTAATGCCGTGACCTTGAATACAAAGCTGGCGCACAGTTTCACCACTTGATGCACTGATTGAAAATTTTAGGTCTAAAGGCGTGGTTAGCGGCCAGTGATTTAAATGCGGCGCATCGGTAAAACCAATAAGCTGGTGCGAGGCTAAGTCGGTTAACTCATTTAAAGGTGATGAAGTCTTTAAATAATCCGGGCTGGCAACGAGCTGTAGTTTGCTAACTCCCAAAGTGCGCGCATGCAAGTTTGAGTCAGCAAGCTCGCCAATACGAATAGCAATATCGGTTTTATGCTCAAGCAAATCGATAATGTTGTCGTGGCTGGTGATCTCAAGTTTTATGTCAGGATAAGCTTGGTTAAAGGCTTTTAAATGTGGCGCTAATTGGTGAAACACAAAAGGACTTGCAGCATCGACTCTTAATTTTCCTGATGGGGCGCAGTGTAGAAGCTTTAAGGCTTCTTCGCCTTGTGCAAGCTGACTCAGTGCTTCTCTAGCATAGCCTAAAAATAACTGACCTTCTTCGGTCAGCTCAATGCGCCTTGTGGTGCGGTTGAATAAGGTAACGTTTAATGATTTTTCAAGCCGAGTTACCGCCCGTGATATTTTTGCAACTTGCTCATCTAAGGCATTGGCTGCACTTGAGAACCCGCCGGTGTCAACCACGCTAATAAATGCTTCTAAATCTTGGGTGTTGGAGATCACGCTCATGGTTTTACCTTTTCATTTTTGACAAAAGTATTTTGTCACTACTGCTATTTTTTGCAAATTTAATTTTAGCCACAATAGCCGCACTTTCAAAATTAAACAGAGGATATGTGATGCCAATAGCATTACTTGCGTTAACTCTCAGTGCGTTTGCCATAGGCACCACTGAGTTTGTGATTGTCGGCTTAGTGCCAACTATCGCTAATGATTTAGCGGTTTCGTTACCGAGTGCCGGGCTACTTGTTAGCTTGTACGCATTAGGGGTTGCGGTGGGGGCGCCAGTATTAACCGCGCTTACCGGACGCTGGAATCGAAAACATGTATTACTTAGCTTAATGAGCCTATTTGTAATCGGTAATTTACTGGCTTGGCAAGCACCTAGTTATGGTAGCTTGATCACCGCAAGGATTTTAACAGGCCTTGCCCATGGGGTGTTTTTCTCAATTGGTTCAACCATCGCTACTGGGCTTGTCAGTAAAGATAAAGAAGCCAGTGCTATTGCGATTATGTTTACTGGTTTAACGGTTGCATTAGTAACCGGTGTGCCATTAGGGACTTGGATTGGTCAGCACTTTGGTTGGCGAGCGACCTTTTTAGTGGTGTCTTTACTGGGCTTAATTGCACTTGTTGGTAGCGCGTTTTTAATTCCGAGCAATTTAAAGCAAAGTAAACCGGCTACTTTGAGTGAGCAATTAAAAGTAATGGTGCAGCCTAGGCTTTTACTCGTGTACTTGATGACCATACTTGGTTATGGTGGCACATTTACTGCCTTTACCTATTTAGCGCCTATTTTAGAGCAGCAAACTGGATTTGCATCAGCCACCATTAGTTTAATTATGCTGGTATATGGGGTATCGGTTGCTGTTGGCAATATCTACGGCGGTAAATTAGCCGATAAAAAAGGCCCCATTAGTGCGCTGACTATTATCTTTAGTGCTTTAAGTATTGTGCTGTTAGTGCTGACCTTTACCATGCAATCTAAAGTCACTGCGGTACTGACCATACTTGTATGGGGGGCATTTGCGTTTGGTAATGTGCCTGGGCTGCAAGTTTATGTGGTTAAACTTGCCGAAAAGTTTACACCCAATGCCGTCGATGTGGCCTCTGGGTTAAACATTGCTGCGTTTAATATCGGTATTGCGCTGGGCTCAGTGTTAGGTGGCATTGTCGTTGAAAACTACTCATTGCAAGACACTGCTTGGATTGGTGCTATCATCAGTTTAGCGGCGCTAATTGCAACACGATACAGCGGTTATTTAGATAAACGTGAGATCATAAAGCCACAAACAGCTTAAAACTAAATTGTTGATAGTTCGATGCTTTGTCGTTATTTTAGGTGCGTAGTTTGATTATTAGTCATTAACTAAAACCACAAGGAATAACGATGAAGCCCCTTTATTTTCTAGCTATTTGTTTGCTAAGCACATTTAGCAGCCAAGCAAAGCAAGCTAACCCAGAGCTCACAGCATTAGCACAGCAGTACTTTAATACCATGGTTGCAACACAAGCACCCAATGCCACCAACAAAGAATTAGAAGCCTTTTTAGCTTTATTAACTGACGATGTAGCAAATCAACACTTACCTTATCAAACAGATGATTCAAGAGAGCCAGATGGCAAAGCGATGATGCGTAAAGGCATGACTTTTTACCTTGGGGCGCACACTGAATACCAAGCAAACTTACTCGATACCTTTATTTTTAATGATTCTGCCATTGCTTTGCGTTATACCCATCACGCTAAAGGTATACACCCACAAAACCAGCAAGAAATTGAATACACGCAAACCATTATGGATGTGCTCGAAATCGAAGATGGCAAGATAGCGGTGATTCGTAAATACCACGAATGAGCTTAGCTTAACTTTTAGCCTAAAATGAGCGCTTTTATAAGCGCTTTTTTATTAAAAATACGCCTGCAATAAATTTTCTCTTTTTTCCGCATTTCAGCTTAAATTCATACTTTTTAGGCTTTATTTTGAATAAATTTAAAACTTTTTTATATTCCGGATAATAAACGTAAGAACAGTGGGTTAGCTTAACTTACGAGTGTAGCTTTGCGGTTGTTTACAATTTGTCAACCTTGAATTGCCATGCTCATTACCTTAACCTTTATTTTAATTGAACGTTCAATCAATAAAAAATTATGCCGAAAGTTGGAATGGAACCTGTTCGTCGTCAGCAGTTAATTGACGCCACAATAGAGTCGGTTGCAGAGCTTGGTTTGCAAGGCACCACCATAAATAGCATTAGTAAAAAGGCAGGCTTATCGTCTGGCATTATCAGTCATTATTTTGGTGGTAAGCAGGGCTTAATTGAAGCCACTGTGCGTTATTTATTGACGAGTTTAAAGCAAGCTCTGATGAATCAAGTAACGCCGCATACTAGCCCAGAGCAACGATTAATGTTTATCGTTGAAGCAAACTTTTCGCGTATTCAGCAGCAAAGCAATAACACCAAAACTTGGTTGAGCTTTTGGGCGCATTCTATGCACGACGCCCAGTTGCATCGCTTACAAAACGTAAATAGTAAACGTTTATTTAGTAACTTATTAAGCTCATTCAAACAGTTAATGAGCGATAGTGATGCCAACTTAGCTGCTGAGTTAAGTGCAGCCATGATCGATGGTTTATGGCTAAGAGCCGTATTAAGTAAGTCAGACCAAGATCAATTCGAACATTGTGAGCAATTAGCTAAAGACTACATTCGTTCACTGATAAAACAGTATGGAGCCTAAAATGACCACACCTGTTTACGAAAATTTTATTAATGGCCATTTTTTAAAGAATCAAACTGGCGATACCTTTGCAGTTAAGAATCCTGCAACGGATGAAGTAATCTATCACGTTGAAATCGCTGATGAGTTTATTCAAAACGCGTCAATCGAAAGCGCAAAACAAGGGTTTGCAGCGTGGTCTGCAATGACGCCAATTGAGCGTAGCCGTATTTTATTAAAAGCCGTGGCAATCTTACGCGAGCGTAACGATGAACTGGCAAAAGTAGAAGTACTTGATACGGGTAAGCCTTGGCAAGAAGCCGAGTGTGTCGATGTTGAAACTGGCGCCGATGTTATCGAATATTTTGCTGGTCTTGCTCCTGCACAAGTGGGTCAGCAACAAATGGTTGGCAATGATTTTTACTACACTCGTAAAGAGCCTTTAGGTATCTGTGCCGGTATTGGTGCATGGAACTACCCACTACAAATTGCTTGTTGGAAATCAGGCCCAGCACTGGCTGCGGGTAATGCGGTTATTTTTAAACCTTCAGAAGAAACACCACTTGGTGCAATTAAACTTGCAGAGATTTTCATCGAAGCGGGTGTACCTGCTGGCGTATTCAACGTCGTGCAAGGCGCTGCTGAAGTAGGGCAATGGTTAACAGCAAACCCAAATATTGAAAAAGTGTCTTTCACTGGTGAAGTAGGCACAGGCAAAAAAGTAATGGCAAGCGCTGCTGGTTCACTTAAAGATGTGACCATGGAGCTTGGTGGTAAGTCACCGTTATTAGTATTTGATGATGCCGATGTATCACAAGCTGTTAGTGCGGCAATGCTAGGTAATTTTTATACGCAAGGCGAAATCTGCACTAACTGTACGCGCATTTATGTGCATAAAAATGTTTATCAGCAGTTTATTGATGAGCTGAAAACACGCACTGAGCAAAATATTATTGCTGGCGACCCAATGGATCCTGAGGTGAATTTAGGGGCGCTTATCTCTAAAAAGCATCAAGAGCTTGTACTTGGCTATATCGATAAAGGTATTCAAGAAGGCGCAACCTTATTAACCGGCGGTAAGGCACTATCACCAGCATCTGCTCCAAACGGCTACTTTGTGGAACCGACCGTTTTTGTCGACTGTAAAGACGACATGACCATAGTTAAAGAAGAGATCTTTGGCCCGGTAATGAGCGTGTTGGTGTTTGATGATGAAGATGACGTTATTCAGCGTGCAAACGATACCCACCTTGGCTTAGCCGCAGGCGTGTTCACTAAAGATATTCAGCGTGCACACCGCGTGATCCACCAGTTACAAGCCGGTATTTGTTGGATAAACAGCTATGGTAATTCACCTGCAGAAATGCCCGTAGGTGGTTACAAGCAATCAGGTATCGGCCGTGAAAACGGTATCGAAACTTTAGATCACTATACCCAAACTAAATCGATTTATGTGGGTATGAGCAATATAGAGAGTCCATTTTAATGAGTACACAGAACTATGATTACATCATAGTCGGTGCTGGCTCAGCAGGCTGCGTGTTGGCAAACCGACTATCAGCAGACCCTTCCAATAAGGTGTTATTACTTGAAACGGGTGGTAGTGATAAAAGCATTTTTATAAAGATGCCTACCGCGCTATCAATCCCAATGAATACTGACAAATATGCATGGCAATTTCATACCGAGCCAGAGCCATATTTAGATAACCGTCAAATGCACTGCCCACGAGGTAAGGTGTTAGGTGGCTCATCATCGATTAACGGCATGGTCTATGTACGTGGTCATGCCAAAGATTTTGATGAGTGGCAGCAACACGGCGCTAATGGTTGGGATTATCAAGCATGCTTACCGTACTTTAAACGTGCAGAATCATTTTACTTAGGTGGTAACAATTACCGTGGCGATAACGGTCCATTAGGGGTTAATAACGGTAATGAAATGGCTAATCCGCTTTATAAAGCCTTTATCAAAGCGGGCCAACAAGCAGGTTATGCGCAAACTGATGACTACAATGCAGCCCAGCAAGAAGGTTTTGGGCCAATGCATATGACAGTTAAAGATGGCGTAAGAAGCTCTGCTAGCCGTGAGTATCTAGACCCAGTTAAGTCACGTAAAAACTTAACGCTAGTCACCGGTGCTTTAGCTGAAAAAGTTTTGCTAGAAGGCAAAAAAGCCGTGGGCGTTGAGTATTCAGTATCTGGCTCTAAGCAGCAAGCATTTGCAGCAAAAGACGTTATTTTAAGTGCGGGCCCAATTGGTTCACCGCATATTCTGCAATTATCAGGTATTGGTGATAAAGACATCCTGAGCGAAGCGGGTGTTGAGGTTAAACATCACTTACCAGGTGTTGGCCAAAACTTACAAGACCACTTGGAGTTTTACTTCCAATATAAGTGTAAGCAACCAATTACTTTAAACGGCAAATTAGGCCTTGTTTCAAAAGGGCTAATTGGGGCTCGTTGGTTATTAAATCGCTCAGGTTTAGGGGCGACTAACCATTTTGAATCATGTGCATTTATTCGCTCAAAACCGGGTGTTGAATGGCCAGATATTCAGTATCACTTTTTACCAGCAGCCATTCGTTATGACGGTAAGAGTGCCTTTGATGGTCATGGTTTCCAAGTTCATGTTGGGCATAACAAACCAAAAAGCCGTGGTGCAGTAACGATTAAGTCGGCGGATCCTCAGGTTGCGCCTAAGATCCAATTTAACTACTTACAGCATCAAGATGACATTGAAGGCTTTAGAGCTTGCGTACGTCTAACTCGCGAGATTATTGAGCAAAGTGCGTTTGATGAATATCGCGATGGTGAAATTCAACCCGGTAAAGATGTTCAAAGCGATGAAGAAATTGATGCGTTTGTTCGTCAAGCGGTTGAGAGTGCTTACCATCCGTCATGTTCGTGCAAGATGGGTGAAGATGAGATGGCCGTGGTTAACTCGCAAACTCAAGTACACGGTATCGAAGGTTTACGGGTTGTGGATTCATCTATCTTCCCAACCGTTCCAAACGGTAATTTAAATGCGCCAACCATTATGGTGGCAGAAAAAGCGGCGGACCACATTTTAGGTAAGCCTGTGTTATCGGCATCAACTGCAGATGTTGCCATGGAAAAACAATGGCAATCAACGCAGCGTAGTTCGGAGATCTAATAAGGCCACCCGCAGTTTCGGCTGTGGGGCTTGCAGTGGCGCGCATCACGAGTTGTTTGTGGTGCGTTAATGCGAGGAATAAAACTGGAGAAACAATGAAGTATTATTACTTATTTTGGGGGGGTAACTATGACCTTTTGGCTTAGTGCTGGCATCATTTTTACCCTGTTAGCAATTGCGGTTATTTTATTTAAATGGGGTACGGTTAGGTGTGTTGGCGTCACACCGGTTAGAACGTTTACGTTCATTGCAATTTTATTTACATCGGGCCTAGATGTTGGCTTGATTATGTTTCCACTGACAGAGTTTGCAGGTTATGCAGACATAAAAGCAAGCCCAGAGTATGCGTTTGCCAATCCATTAGCCATCGAGTTTGGCTTTTGGGGCTTCTTGATCTGGGGATTTTATTTCCTTACGTGCTTTTATTTCTGCGTAATAGAACCCAAAGTAAAGTTCTTTGAAATTGCTTGGGTAAGACTAATTAATAACATCGTTATTATTGGTACATGCGCATTTACTGCATTTTTACTGCTGTCGAATTTACCTTGGTACCTGCCGTCGCTTGGTGATGGTGAGTCAATTATTCCGACATTCTACTTAATGGTGTTTGCAGCGATTTGTTTTGCTGTTTATTCGAGCACAGACATTAAATATGTACGCTTTTTAAGTATTTCTACTACTTGGTTGTTTATCGCTTTAATCGCATTTATGTGGTTCGGTGCCTTTGTGGGTTCTGATGCACAAACATCAGCATTTGTTGATAACCTTACTTTAATCGGTGGTTACTTTGGCAACATCAATGAGTTTGTATTACCACTAAATGATTACCATGCCTTCTACCTGTTTTGGTGGTTTGCTTGGAGCATCATGATTGGTCAATTTACTTCGCGCTTTGTGGGTGGTTTAAAAACTTACCAAGTGCTGGCGGCTATGTTGATTTTCCCGTCTATTCCAATCGCTATCTGGTTTAGTGTTTTGTATCAATATCATGAAGCGGGTATTGCAACAGCAGGCCTGAAAAACATCGCTATGGTGTTTGTTGGTGTGGTGTTTGTGATCAACTCACTTGATTCTTTGATCCGTTTATACACAGATAATCTAAACTTAACGGTGAAACGTTTAGGTAAATTTAATTATATTGCCTTAAATGTGGTGGCGCTTTCATTGTTAACCCTGTTGTTTAAGTTCGACTTTTTACAGATCCAATGGGTTGGTGCGCTCGTTATTGCGTTATTTTTCGGCTGTGCTGCGTTTATTGGCTACAGCAAGTTAAAAACAGTGAAAAATATCGAAGGTTCACCAAAAGACAATAAATTAGATTACACAAAAATAGAAACAGTTAGCTAAGGGAAACCAACATGACAACAAGACAAACAGTATTAGCAGCAGCGTTGCCATTGGCATTACTGTCGACATCAGCCATGGCTGACTTATCGACTACGGTTACATTGGCATCGGATTACACCTTCAATGGTGTAAGCCAAACCATGAATGACCCCGCGATTCAGGGTAGCTTAGATTATGCCTTTGCAGATTCAGGTATGTATGTAGGTACGTGGGCTTCAAATGTAGATTTTGGCGAAGGCACCGACATCGAGTGGGATGTGTACTTTGGTAACTATGCTGAGTTAACCGATGCTCTTAGTGTTGATTATGGTATTGCCTACTACTCGTATCATGGTGAAGATCACTCGAGCGATGGTAATTATCCAGAGGTGTATTCGAAATTTGGTTACGACAGCAGTATAGGCCAAGTAGAATTTAACTTGTGGTATAGCTGGGATTATTTTGGCACCGGTGCAGGCCATTTAATTTACATGGTCGCTCACACATTTGAAGTTGCACCAAACCATGCTTTTCGTGCTAGTTTTGATGTTTCTAACTCATTAGATGGCGATAAGTTTAGCTGGGATGGCAGTGATAAGTCATACAAGCATTATCGTTTAGCGTATCAAACGAGCTATGCGGGCTTTGATATTGAAATTGCAGGTGAAAATACCAGCATTGATTCTGAATATGCAGATGAGCGAATCGTTGCGTCAATTTCTCGCAGCTTTGATTTATAAGTAGGGCTTTATTAGCACAGCTTTAATAAAAACGGCTAACCAAGGTTAGCCGTTTTTTATGTCTAGAAAATGAGTATTAAATCTCTTCGCCTTCGTGTTGCATCGCTAAATCATCAAGCTCCGCAAGGGTGTAATCAAAACCACTGGTATCGACTTCGTAGCGTATTTTCACGCCAAAACCACCTTGGCAAAGGGTCGCAGTGACTTTAGCCACTGACCAATGCTTAAGCTTGTTTAAAAACCGATTGGCGGTTTGCTGTGAGTCAAAGCGATAACTGACTTGCGATTCCATCTCTTTTCTAGCCTAAAATTTTTTCGAGAGTGTATGAAATTGCTCTGTTTAAATCAATTTCTCATTGAAAAACGCCAGTGTGCGCTGCCATGAAAGCTCTGCCTGTTTTTCATCATAACGAGAGGTAGAGTCGTTATGAAAGCCATGGTTTGCCTTTTCATACATATGCATAGTGTAAGGCACTTGATGCGCTTTTAAGTCGCTCTCGTATTCTGGCCAAGTTGCATTAACGCGGTTATCAAATTCAGCTAAGTGTACAAGTAGCGGGGCTTTTATATTTTGTCTCAGCTCTTTAACAGCTGGAGTGCCGTAATAGGGCACGCCCGCATTAATTAATTTGCTATCAACTGCTGCTAGGTAGTTAACCATATAACCACCAAAGCAAAAGCCTACCGCACCGAGTTTGCCATTACTATTTGGGTGTCTTTTTATGTATTCAGCTGCGGCAATAAAGTCTTGTTGGATTTTTTCTTTATCCATAGAGCGCTGCATTGCGCGACCTTCATCGTCATTACCAGGATAGCCACCAAGAGGGTGTAATGCATCTGGCGCAAAGGCAATAAATCCAGCTTTGGCAAGGCGGCGAGCAACATCTTTAATATAAGGGTTTAAGCCTCTGTTTTCGTGGATCACTAACACTAATGGGTGCTTACCCGTTAAGTTAGCGGGTTCGACTAAATAACCTTTACCTTCGCCATGGCCTTTAAACGAGTCAAAGGTTTTATAGCTGGCTTTGATATCAGGGTCATTAAAGGACACTTGCTCAGCTAATGCGTAGTTTGGCAGTAAAGCGCTACTTAGCATTGCCATTGAATAACCAAGGGCGACTAAGCCACCCAGTTTTTTCATAAAGGTACGGCGGTCCATCAAGCCATGGGCGTATTCATCGTACCAATCGAAAGCTTCTTGGGGAATGTGGTTATGGCGTTGCTCAGTCATACTTATATCCTTTAAAAACGAGTTAGGTTTATAACTTTAGCTGAAATATCAGCGATTAACAGCCAGTTGCTTTGTTTGTATTACCACATCCATAAAGCGGCGCTGCCAAATGGCCTTAAAAGCTTTGTTGAACAGGTATAAAAAAATCAACGGCATTAATAACAGTTTTAAAATCAGCAGTGACAAGATATTCAAAAAGTCGATAAATAAGTCTTCGACGGCAGCTACCATATTGCTAATGCCAGAGGTGACGGTGTCTATAATTTTACTCACTTGAGACGATTGGTCTTGATTGAGTGATGCGTTAAGGTTTTCTAGTTGTTCGTTTAAGGCGTCTTTGTCAAGATTCAGCTGTCTTTGCTGGTTTAGTACTGCATTAAACTGCGCTGTTAATTGCTGCTTTTTATCAAGTAATGGCTTGGCTTGTTCAAGCTCAGTAAAGGTCAGTCGCTCAGACAAGCTGCGAGTTGCTTGAATCGCTTCTATTTGGCTATCAACCTCTGCCAGCTTAACTTTGAGTTCTGTCGCTTGCTGGTGGTTTTTTATCTGCTGCTCATTTAATAGCGAGAGCTTGTCGAAGATGGTTTGTTTTTCATTATCGACCTCGGCCTTTAGCTTGGCAGATAGGGCAGAGGTATTATTTGCACTGCTATTCACCGTCTCGACTTTTTCGCTCACCAGTTCACTTTGCTGGTTTATTTGCTCATCTAAGAATATTTGACTAACAAGGCCTGTTGTAAGCACCACAGCAGGCACTAAAAAGCGAATTAAAATTAAGCTCGCCATAATCTTATGACGTAAGTTAGGAAAATAGTCACGCCATTCACATATAAAGTAAGCGACGACCGAAACAGTAAAAACACCACTAAAAATAACCCCAGAAGAAATGGTGTATAAAATGCGCTGTAAAAATAACGAGCCTATTGCAAGGCGCATAGCATCTGACATGTATTCAGCTAGGTCATTTACTGGGTCGAGTAGTTGTGCAGGTTGAATACTCGCAATACCAATGCCCACTTCGGCTGATTGCAATAGCGATATAGCAGCATTAACTGTACGAGAAGAAGCGTACACTAAGGTTGATTGTACAAGGGCGCTGTCGATAAAGCGCATAATGAAATGGTTATAATGCTCTAGCCAACAAAGAAGTAGCAGTATTGTAAGAGATAAATACTTGATAATATGTTGTTTAGTTAGCATAACGCCCCCGACAGTTAGTACGCTTGTTCACGCTACACTATTCATAGCCGTTGAAGCAATCTAATAGGATTGAATTATTTTGCTGATTAACTGTCTATGAATTGCTATTCATCGCTTTAGAGGAAATATGAAAGAACCTGCATCAATTGGCCAGTGCTGTATTGAAGATTTAGATCCCGTGCAAGACTTAGGTCGCTTAGTCTCTTATTTACGTTCAAATCTGGTGACTCATCTTGATAATGCGTTAGAGGATAAAGAGTTAACCTCGGCTCAGTACATTGTGGTTGTGCTACTTGCACGCGGTAAAGTAAATACCTTGGCTGAGCTGTGTGAGCACATGGTGTATGACCGCGGTGCCATGAGTCGGTTACTTTCTCGTTTAGAAGACAAGGGCTTAGTTGCTAAAAAGCAGTCAGTTGAAGATCGCCGTTCAACTCTTTTATGCCTCACAGAAAAAGGCCAACAGCTTTACCCAGAAATTTTACCCACTGTAAATGATATCTATCGCAAAGCACTCACAGGCTTCTCTGATGATGAGCAAAAGCAACTCGCAAGCTTGTTGTTTAGAGCAATTCATAATTTAAAAGCATAAATTTCTCTAAGCGGTACATTGTCGCTGAAGGTTCATTTTGATAATATAGTTGCCTAGGCATTTAATTTTAACAAGTCCGGATTGTTATGTTTGAATCATCTTTGCTTGCGCAGCTTCACGCTCAATTTCCAGCTCATCAATTTAGCCCAGAAGGTTTGTCGGTTGTTCACACAGGCCGCTTTGCCAATGCCATTGTTTATCGTTATAAAGACGCGAAATTTGATTTAATTATTAAAGATTTTCAGCACAGCCCATGGTGGGTGAGAAAAACCATCGCGCCGCTTTTTATCAATCAAGAGTACAAAGGGCTGGCACGCCTGCAAGACGTAGACGGAGTGGTCGATAACTTTTGCCGTTTGTCATCAATTGCCATTGCTTATGATTTTATTGAAGGCACGCCACTTCGCCAGCTTGCCTTGCAACAGCAGCATTTACCGAGTGATTTCTTTAAAGAGTTTGAGCGTTTGGTCGCAAAAATGCATCGCCGCGGGGTGGTGCACCTCGACTTACGTAATTTGGGAAATGTGATTTGTTCAAAAGATGGCAAGCCATACATTATTGATTTTCAGTCAGCGATTCGCTTTGCACGCTTTCCGCGCTGGTTACAGCGTTTTATGCGTGGTGCCGATATGAGTGGGGTTTATAAGGCGTGGCAGAAGTTAGCCAATGACTCGTTACCGCAAACAAAGGCGGATTATTTGCACGACTTTAATCATGTGCGTAAGCGTTGGATTTTTAAAGGTTACCCGATTCAACGTGCCTATTTGTGGTGTAGCGGGGCTGTAACTCAGATTCTTAATTCTGACTTTATTCGCAGTATTTTAGATAGATTGTAAAAAGCGCGTTTGCACGCGCTTAGTGGGGAGAACTAGTATTTAGGCCAGCCGTTCGCATCCCAATTCAGGGTGCTGATGAGCAATTTAGGGGTGCCATTATCACCTGCATCATAGGCATGACGAACAATCACATCGGTATTTAAAATGTCTTGTCCACCTGGACCTACCCATTGGCTATTACCCGCATCAAGAATGCTACCGCCGCTAGCTAGCATGTCGGTGCCATTTTTATCTAGGTATGGACCGCGGATGTCACTAGAGCGGCCGTACGCAATGCGGTAAGTGCTATTCGTGCCGTCGCAGCATTTGCCAACCGACACAAACAAATAGTAGTAACCTTGGCGATACACGATGGTAGGTGCTTCGATACCACCTGAGCGACTTGCTAAAGAGTAGATTTGGCCAAATGGTTTCATGGTCATAGGGTTAATTCGCGTTAGTTTAATACCCGAATTCCATGAGCCAAAGGCAAGCCAAGGTGCACCATCTTTTGCCACCACAAGATCAGGGTCAATAGCGTTGTAATCATTGCTATTAGTCGTGTTAATGACTAAACCATCATCACGCCAATCACCGGTTGCTACACTGCTTGCTGAGGTAAGGCCAATAGCACTGACACGTGAACCAAAGGTCGAAATAGCATAATAGAGCCAGCTGCGGCCGTTGTAGCTTTTTAATTCAGGCGCCCAGACATCAATTCCATCATGATCTGGCACATAGTTACTCCACCAGCTTAAACCATTTGAAAAAATTGGTAGGGCATCATTCCAATCAACACCGTTGCTTGAATATTTTCCGTAAATACCAGGTCCTGTTTGAAAAACCCACCAAGTGCCATTTTCATAGCCAAGGGTTGGATCGTGAGTGACTAAACTACCTGTTAGTGGCCAGTGGTTTGCAGCGCCATTGCTCGTTGATGGATCCCAAGGGGTTGATTCAACATTAGCAAGCTTAGTTAGCTGCCATTGCTGCGCATCGCTGCCGTTGTAGCTCCACTGGCTAATATTTGCGCCATCGTTGCCATCAAAAGCATATAGGTCAAGAGCCTTACCACTGTGATCGTTAATAAAGCTGTAATAGCCGCTACCTTCCTCATTAATTTGCCAGTGTTGGCTGGCAAGATTAGCGTACTCATATTGCACCACATTGCCGCCATCGGCGGTCGAGAAGTCAAACACCTCTAGGGCTTTACCACTATTTAAGTTAATAACCGAATAGTTGCTGCCACCTATGTTGGTGATTAACCAGCGCTGGGTGTCGTGATTAGTGTCAGCCCACTGACTAACATTCGCACCGTCGTTGGTTTGCGCGCTGGCTACTTCAACAAACTTGGCACTGTACTTTGATTTAATGGTGTATACGCCATTGTCAATCGCATAAGCACTGGGCAGTATGAGGGTTGTTGCCAAGCTGAGCGCAGCTAGCGCTTTTTTTGAAAGTATCATTGTGTCTCCAAATCATTGTTATTGAGCTTTCCTTGTGTGTTTTGCTCCATGGATGAGTTTTGATCAACACCATCTCTATTAAGAGGATTGCTGCAAATGAAAACTATTTATAATACTTTATTATATTATTACTTTTGTAAAGGTGATCGGTAAAAATAATTAACAAAAATTTTACCTTTAACTATTTTGAAAGGGACTTTAGTATTTAGCTGAGATACAAAAAAGCCACTCAGTGAGTGGCTTTCGGATGTTATTGAGTAATAAACTGGCTGGGAATATCCCATTTGAGTGTATGAAGTTGGCCTTGCCAAGTTTGGATGGTGATCCACAATTTATCATCAGCTGAGATGGTTTCAGGGGCTATCGCGTGGGCATGCTGGCCATGATTGGTGCCATGCATTATGCCTTCTTCATCTTTAGCAAACTCAGTCAGTGGTAAAGGTGCTTGGCCAATATTTAAATACGCCTGACGAACATTGCTTATGTCACCTTGATTAAAGGCGATAAAGAAATCTTTAACATACTCATTGTGGTGTGAATACGGGGCGTCTTCATTAAGTGGCATTGGAGCGATTTTAAATTCGCCCGCTTGTTGTTCTTGCCAAAGAGCAGGAAACTGAGGGTTTAATGACTGATAAATAAACCACACAGGCAAAGCCAGTACCACAGCATGTAAAACATACTTTTTACGTTGCCACCAAGTTGCTTGTAAACGAGCCATTAGTTTGCCTCCTGAACGTTATTCACTGGCGCAGCTTGGCGCGCTTTTACAGGTTTGTTATTTACTAATTTTGCGGCGTACATCATAAAACCAGTGATCGACATACCACTTAAAATCAAACCAAAGATAAACCAAATAACTTTTGTCCACAGACCGCCAATATTACCGTAATGCAGCGGATCGGCGATATGCGAAAGGGTAAGTAGTCCCGACATGGTTTCTGGGCTCTTGCTTGCTGCAATTTCACCTGTCCAAGGATTGATTGAAGTTGAGTAAGCGTAGTTATCGTAGAAAATAGTATCGCCACTGCCCATGATATTAAACATGCCGCGGTTATGCTCTGGCAGCATCACATAGCTAGGTTTGAAATCTGGGTATTTCTCTTTGGTAATAGCCAGTGCCGCTTTTAAGTCGGTTGGCGGTGTTTGTTTATCCGCAGGTAAAGTTGACACTGCCACGAGCGGTGCGTGCTCTTCAATGTCTATTTCGTTATGCCACATGATGGCTTGCACCAAATACCACAGACCTGTAAGTGCCATTACTGCCATAAACCAAATTGACCAAACACCACTTAGGGTATGTAAATCTTTTAGAAAGGTTTTTTTACCTTGGTTAAAACGTAGTTTCGGCTGACTAAATGCGCGCCAAAAGTTTTTATAAATCACTAAGCCTGTTACTAGTGCACCTAAAATAACAAAAGCCATAGCGCTGACGAGGTAGTAACCTACGCTGTAACCTTCTTGCCAAGGGAAGAATAGCCAGCCGTGTAGGGTACGCATAAACTCAATGAATGAGATAGTGTCATTAACCGCTTGTACTTCGCCTGTGTATTGATTGACGTAAGCCACAGCGTAAGGTTTGTCGGTATCAGTGAAAATAACCGCATTAACCAAGTAAGGCTCATAAGTGAGTACACTCATTACATCGGCAGTCGGGTAGGCTTTTTCAACGCTATTAATAACTTGATCAACACCAAGGGCTGGTAAATCATTCGGGTTGTTTGCGCGTGCTTCACTGTTGGTCAGCCAAGTAAGCTCATGGCTTATAACAGATACAGTACCTGTGACGCAGATAAAGCAAAATAGCACCCATACTGGGAGCGAAAACCAACCATGCAGTTGGAACCAAAGACGTTTACTCATGGTAAAAATAGTCCGACGTTAATTGATGATAGTAATTGTTATCATTTAAATTGTACTACAATCTTTTGAACAAACACAATCTCTGTCGACGAGCTGCAAAAAAGGCGCTTTAAGCGCCTTTATCATTAGTTTGATTGAGGGTAACAATTCGTTGTGGGAAAGGAATTTCGATATCCGCTCCTTGAATTGCTTTAAATACATTGCGGTTCACTGCTAATTTGGTCTCAATAATTTTGGTGGTTGGCACCCAAAAGCGATAGCTCAAGGTAACACCGCTTTCAGCAAAGCGCTCAATACCGACTTGTGCATGAGGAGAGTCACTAACTAGTTCATGCTCGTCTAACACTTTTTCGATAAGCTCAATAGCGAGGTCTGCATTGGCATCATAGGCGATGTCTATTTCACCTTTAACTAATGAATAGCTAAACGAGTTATGTAAAATCTCACCAACAATATGTTTGTTAGGAATGGTGATTTCGACTTTTTCTTCGTTAATCAGAATTGTGTGACCAAGCTCAATGGTTTTAACTTGCCCACTCACGCCTTTTACTTCAATAGTATCGCCAACAACAAATGGCCTTGTTGCAATGATAGCAAGGCCCGCACCGTAGTTTGAAAGCATGCCTTGCATTGCTAAACCAGCACCGAGTGATGCAGCACCAATGGCAGCGACAAATGGGGTAACGCTAATGCCAATTTTGCCAAGGGCAATAACCAAGAACATAATGATCAGCAATACTTTGATGACATTACTGACAAAGTTGGTGAGGGTAATATCGATATTGTGACGCTGCATGAGACCTGCAACCATATTCGATACTTTTTGCGCAATCCATAAACCAATAAATAGAATTAAGATGGCACCTAAAATTTGCATACTGTAGGTGACCAAATATTCCATAATCAGATTGTAGTATTTTTCGACTTGCTGAATTTCTGAGTCAATCATGTGTTTTCCTAACAAGGTTACTGCGAATTCTGACTATACCAGAACATGCTGAATAACAGGATAAAGTATCGGCACTATTATCGCGCTGAGTAGCGCACTTAATGCCATCGCCACAGAGGCAAAGGCACCGGCTTTTGGCTGATCGCTAATTAATGATGCTGTGCCAATGGCATGACAAGCGGTACCAATGGCAACACCTTTTGCTTGTGCATTGCGGATATTGATAAGCGAGAAAATCAAATTACCAAATATAGCCCCAAGTACGCCAATAAAAATCACCATGGCTGCTGCTAAAGAAGGTATGCCGCCTAGCGACTCTGTTACTAACAAGGTGATGGGGGTAGTGACAGACAAACTTGCTAAAGATGCGCTTAGCTGTGCAGGGGCTGCAAAAAAATAACATATTAGCGAGGCGACTAAGGTGGCATTCATCACCCCTAAACTACAACTTATAAGGATTAGTAGCAGGTTCTTTTTGACATGGATAAATTGCTGATAAAGCGGTAAAGCCAATGCCACAATGGCAGGCTCAAGTAACCAGCTTAAAACTTTACTGTGCTCGGCAAAAGGCTCATAGGGGAGCTTAAGCGCCACTAACAACGCTGCAGTTAACACAATTGCCCAGCACACAGGATTACTAAGCGCTTTAGCCGTAGCGTGCTGGGTTTTCGCGTTTAAAAACCGCAGAACTAAGAAAAGTACAATAATGCACGGGACGCTGAGCCACCATAAACTAACTGTCATTTTCACGGCCCTTAAAATAGGTGATAACAGTGCCTATGAGTAAAACACTGGTCAGTGGCACGACAATAAAAATAGTCAGTAATAAAGGCCAGTTCTGCGAAATTAAACCTAGGTGCTCAATAATGCCAACCCCAGCAGGGATGAAGAACAACGGCATGTAATTAAGTAAAGGGCTGGCTGTTGGTTTTAAATGTTGTTCTTTTACGAGGCCCGTTAATAGTAGCATGAGCAGTAACACCATACCGAGTAACGGGGCAGGGAAAGAGCTTTCAAGCAAAGCCGTTAAAAACTTGGCAACGGCTAAGCAGGTAAGAATAATGACACTACTGATAAGGTATTTCATAAGTCAGGATAATTGCGAATAAAGTACAACTACATCATACCCTTGTCAGTTGTACTATGCGACTTTAGCTTACCATGATTTGGCATTATTAAACTGAATATCCTCTGCGCCTTTCGCCTTTGCAATCGCTTTTTTAGTATTTGGATTCATCAGTAAGCGAATTTGACTCCAGGTTTCTTTAGCGAGAATCTTGCGTTGCTGTGAACGGTAGCTTTGCTGAGTAATTCGTTTAATTGCAGCAAGGGTATCCGGCGAGCGCGCCATGAGGGTTTCTAGTACAGCATCGGTTTGTTTATCAACGTCATCAGTGAGTTGTGTAACTAAGCCATACTCTTTTGCGTCTTCAGCCGAGACCGGCCCTGCATGACTTGCCAACCAAAGTGCTTGGTCACGCTTCATTAAGCCAGCAAGCACCACGTTAGCTCCCATATCAGGACACAAGCCCCAACGCGCTTCCATGATCGCTAATTTAGCGTTTTTATCGACGATGCGGTAATCAGCACCGAGTGCGATTTGCATACCGCCACCAAAGCAGTGTCCGGTTACTTTTGCAATCACCGGAATACTTAAGTCTTGCCAACCTAGCACTACTTTTTGCGCTAAGTTTTGGTTTCCTGGTAACCACTTGAATAAAAGCTTGATGATATTGCTTGGCTTTTTCATTACCGCAGCAACATCCAGTCCAGAGCAAAAGTGTTCGCCTTCGCCAGAGATAACCACCGCACGTAAGCTGCGATCGCGTTTAATTTTTTTGATTACGTTTGAAAGCTCGACAAACATGGCAAAACTGAGCGCATTTTGTTTCTCTGGACGAGCAAGGCTAACCCATGCGACTTGTTGTTTTATTTCTAGTTTTATCATGGTAACTCCTCTGACCTGTTTGCTAGAGCTTACGAGTTAATTACAACTAAGTAAAGAATTGCTGATGTGTCGCAAGGAATCATTATATTTTCCAAAAATGGGTAACCTTGTCATATATTTAGTTACAAATTGGTGTATATTTTTAAAACAAAGATGCTAGTTCATCGCTAGTTTGATTTTGTGATTAGTTAGATACTTTCGCAAAATCCCATGACACGACTAGACTTAGCTTTAAGTCGCGCTACAAGGAGTAAATATATGCTGATGCGCAAAACAGCTCGCATAACAAAACAATCATCTCGTTCTTTGGCTTTTGCTGCAATTTCTGTAGCATTAACAACCACATTGGTTGGCTGTTCAGATGATAAAGCACAACAACAAGCTACGCCGCCACCGGCTGTATCAGTATTTAATGTCGTCACACAAGAAGTTGGTAATTACCGAGAATTTGTTGCTCGCACTGAAGCATTCCAAGAGGTTGCGATTAGAGCCCGTGTTGAGGGTGAACTCATTGAACGCCACTTTAATGAAGGCTCATCGGTTGAAAAAGATCAGCTCTTACTGCGTATTGACCCATCTGAGTACCGCTCGACTGTGTCAGAAGCTGAAGCTGATTTAAAAAGTAAAATTGCCGCAGCAGGCGCCGCTGAACGTGATTTAAAGCGTGGTAAAGATGTGGCAGCGCAAGGTTTTATTTCGCAATCAGACCTCGATAAACTAACCACTAATTTTGAGCAAACCACTGCAGCGGTAAAAGCCGCAGAGGCTGAGCTTGAAAAAGCGAAACTCAATTTAGGGTATACCGAAATTCGAGCGCCGTTTGCAGGGCGCATAGGTAAAGTAAACTATGACGTGGGAAATATTGTCGGCCCATCATCCAATGAACTAGCAGAGCTGACCGATGTCGACCCAATTTATGTGAGCTTTCAGGTTGAAGAAGCTGACTACATCTCTTATCGCCAAAATCATCAAGCACCGTCAGATAAAGACCCTCGTGATGTGCCTATTGATTTAACTTTACGCTTACCGAACAACTCGACTTTCGCTGATAAAGGCGTACTTGATTTTGCTGATACCAAAATTAACCGTAATACAGGCACGGTTGAACTTAGAGCTGCATTCGATAACCCAGATGGCATTGTCATGCCGGGCTTATTTGTCACCTTGATCGTTGAAAGCACCAATAAACAAGACTTGGCACTCATTCCTCAAGTAGCGGTACAAGAAAACCAGCAAGGTAAGTTTGTGCTCGTTGTTGATGACGAAAACAAAGTGGCTATGCGGATTGTTAAACTTGGTCGTCGTATTAATGCGATGTGGGTGGTTGAGTCAGGCTTAGAGGCTGGTGAAAAAGTCATTATTGAAGGTTTACAAAAAGTTCGCCAAGGCGCTGAAGTGAAAGCTGTTGAAAAAAATGTCGATGAAACAACCGGCACTATTTCTAGCAAAGCTAACTCTTAGGAGTGAGATATGATCAGTAAAACTTTTATATCTCGCCCAAAATTTGCCTTAGTAATTTCGATTGTTATTACCATTGCGGGTTTAATTTCAATGGCTTTACTGCCAGTGAATATGTACCCGCAAATTACCCCTCCGCAAGTTCAAATTAGTGCCAGTTACCCAGGTGCAAGTGCGCAAATAGTTGAAGAGTCGGTGATCCGGCCCATTGAAGAGCAGGTTAATGGTGTTGAAGATATGATGTATATCGAATCAACATCGTCGAATAACGGCACGGCCAACATAACTGTGTATTTTAAGGTCGGCACAGATACAGATATTGCCCAAGTTAACGTACAAAACCGTGTGGCACTTGCTGAAGCAGGCTTACCTGAGGAGGTTAAGCGCCAAGGTGTGTCGGTTAAGAAAAAATCGAGCTCGATGCTACTTGGTATCAACTTGTACTCTAACCAAGAAAATATCGACGCTATTTTCTTAAGCAACTATTCAACCAACTACTTAACCGAGCCTCTTGGCCGTATAAATGGAGTTGCATCTGCTGAGGTAATGGGGGAGCAAACCTATTCAATGCGCTTGTGGTTACGCCCAGATCGAATGGCATCACTGGGTTTAACTGTGTCAGAGGTTCAAGCCGCGCTACAAGAGCAAAATACTATCGTAGCAGCAGGTAAGCTGGGGGCTGCCCCCTCAGCACCGAGCCAGCAATTTGAATATTCGATTCAGGCAAAAGGGCGCTTAAAAACCCCTGAAGAGTTTGGTCAAACTATTATTCGCTCGAGTAAAGATGGTAACTTTGTGCGCCTGCACGATATTGCCCGTATTGAATTAGGTGCAGCAAGCTACAGCACAACAGCAAAGTTAAACCAGCAAGACACTGCATTTATAGTTATTTATCAGCTAACAGAAGCGAATGCGACGCAAGTTGCCAACGATGTAAAAGCACGTATGGCAGAGCTGGCTAAACAGTTACCTGATGGTGTTGAGTACTCAATTCCTTATGACACGACAGAGTTCATTAATCGCTCGATTGATGAAGTGGTTGTCACCCTTGTCCAAGCGGTGGGCTTGGTTATTTTAGTGGTATTTTTATTCTTACAAAATTGGCGCGCTACGCTCATTCCAACGGTGGCTATTCCGGTATCTTTGGTGGGGACTTTCGCGTTTATGATGATGATGGACTACTCCATCAACTTAATCACCTTGTTCGGTTTAGTGCTTGCAATAGGTATCGTAGTAGATGATGCCATTATTGTTATTGAAAACGTTGAAAGAATACTAAAAGAAGAAAAGCTACCAATTAAAGAAGCGGTTACCAAAGCGATGGAGCAGGTATCGGGGCCAATAGTGGCAACGACCTTAGTATTGCTTGCGGTGTTTGTGCCAGTAGGCTTTATGCCGGGAATAACCGGGGAGCTTTATAAGCAATTCTCGGTGACGATTTCTTTTGCGGTACTCATTTCATCTTTAAACGCACTGACATTAAGCCCTGCATTGTGTGCTTTATTGTTAAGCGAAAAGGCCATGAAGCCGATTAAGTGGTTAGCCCCGTTTGAAAACATCATTACCCGCTCAACCAATGGTTACAGTAAAGTTATTAACTTTATCCTCAAACGTACAGCGAGAATGGCACTGTTTGCGGTGGTTATTTTTGCTGCTGCAGGGTGGCTAGTAAAAACAGTGCCTACAGGCTTTGTACCAGCAGAAGACCAAGGCTTTCTTTTTGTTGATGTGCAATTACCTGATGCCGCAGCAAGCGGTCGTACCCAAGAAGTGATGCACAAGCTGGGGGATATTGTTAAAAATGAACCAGCGGCAACCGATTTTATTGCGGTTTCTGGTTTCTCATTACTCGGCGGTGCGGGTTCTAATAATGCGCTTGGTATCGTGGTACTCAAAGATTGGGAAGAGCGAACCAGCCCTGAGCTTGGTTTACGTGCTGTATTAACCCGTTTAATGGGGCAGTTTTGGGCAATGCCAGATGCGCAAATCATGGCCTTTAATCCGCCTGCAATTCCGGGGCTTGGTAACAGTGCTGGTTTTGAGTTTAGATTACAAGACAGTGAAGGGCGTGAGCCTGCTGAGCTTGCTCAAGTATTAAATGGCTTAATTTATGAAGCAAACCAGCGTCCAGAGCTTTCAAATGTTTACAGTACATTTAGAGCGAATGTGCCGCAGTATTTCCTTGAAATTGATCGCAATAAAGCAAAGGCTCAAGGGGTGGCGCTTAGCGATATTTTCTTAACCTTACAGGCGCAACTCGGCTCGTTATACATTAATGACTTTAACCAGTTCAGCCGTACTTACCGCGTTATCATGCAGGCAGAAAGCCGTTTTCGTCAAAACCCAGCAGATTTACAGTACTACTATGTACGTAATGATGAAGGGGCAATGGTGCCGCTCACTACATTAGCTAAACTTGAGCCAATCCTAGGTCCTACAAGCTTAACGCACTTTAACTTATACCGCAGTGCAAGCATTAGCGGACAACCGGCAGCGGGTTATGCCAGTGGTGATGCGATTAAAGCGATGCAAGAGTTGGCCGAGCAATTACCAACAGGCTACGTGTATGAGTGGGCTGGGCAGTCTAAACAGGAGATTGAAGCGGGTAACATGGCGCCAATCTTATTTGGTTTAGCGGTGGTGTTTGTGTATCTATTCTTAGTAGCGCAATACGAAAGCTGGACAATTCCGTTCTCGGTCATTGCAGCAGTGCCGCTGGCGTTATTTGGTGCCATGCTTGCGTTGTATGTGATTGGTATGGAAAACAACATCTATGCACAGGTTGGTTTAGTGCTACTGATTGGCCTTTCCACTAAAACTGCTATCTTGATTGTTGAATTTGCTATGGAAGAGCGCGCGGCAGGGAAAGGTATTTTTGAAGCGGCCCTCAACGCGGCAAAATTACGATTTAGAGCGGTATTGATGACGGCACTGTCGTTTGTGCTTGGCGTATTACCGCTGGTGTTTGCAAGTGGCGCAGGGGCGGGTAGTCGTATATCGCTCGGTATTACCGTGTTATTTGGGATGTTAGCGGCAACCATTTTTGGTACTTTGCTTGTTCCGCTATTTTATACGCTCGTGCAATCAATGCGCGAAAAAATAAAAGGCACAGCAACCACAGAGTAAAAAGTCTTATAAATTACAAAAAAGTCAGGGTAACCTGGCTTTTTTTTTGGTAAAAATCAAAACAGGTTTGTTATCATAGCCAGATTCAAAAGTGACACACATGTGCAGAGGTTTAAGGAATGGCTGGTCCACGCTTATACAGTGAAGAAGAAGTAACACATCAGGCGTATGATATCTTTTTAGAGTTAGCACCTGATAACTTAAGCGAGCAAGATATTGCTGATTTTAACGAGCACAGAGAAGAGCTAGGTTTTATTGAAGAAAGTGAGCCTGACGATCAGTGGCAAGATTTTGTCGCATTAGAAATTGAACCTGAGCTATTTGTGCAAGTCTTAGTAGGACTTGAATTCGACAATCAAGATATTTTGTTTGCGAAAATTTTAATTAGCCGAGACAAAGATGCACCGTTTTGCCACATTCTTTGGAAAGATAGCGAATAACTCTCCAGCCAATGTTTGACTCTAGTTTTAAGACCATAAAACGAATTTTTTTGGCCGCCTTGCTTGTTAGCAGTGGGCAGGCTTTTGCTGTTGATCCGTTTGAAGACTTTCACGAATACGGGCAGCTATCAGAAGAAGAGATCCATCAAATCCATAAAGGCGAATTGCTATACGGAGATATGGAGTTTGGTTTTATGGTAAGCCGTGGCAATACCAACTCAACCAGCTTCAAACTCAAAGGTAACCTTTATCAAGATTTTGAAAAATGGCGTAACCAATTTAAGCTCGATACCTTATATAAACGTGACCGCAACGAAGAAACCGGCGATGAAGAAGTTTCTGCTGATCGTATTTTCGTGTCAGGCCAAGGTAACTATAAGCTAAATGTAAAAAGTGAGTCATTTTTCATTTATGGTGACTACGAGCGAGATAAATTTAGTGGTCTTGAGTTTAAGAGCACCATAGCGACGGGTTACGGTAACCGTATTTACCAAGGCAGTAAAAATAAAGTCGATATCGATGTGGGGCCGGGTTTATATCGCTCAGTGGCGGATCAAGATACAGCCACTGAAGAAGATGAAACAAAAACAGGTTACCTGCTTCGTTTAGCGCTGCAGTGGGAACGGACAGTCTCCACTCGTACTCGCTTTAATCAAGATGTGAGTTATGAACAATCGTTATCGGGATTAAACTCGCGTTTAAAATCAGAAACGTCATTGATCAGCAAAATTATGGGTGATGTATCACTCAAATTTACCTATATGTATCGCTATAACTCAAAACCAGAGGAAGATAAGCTCAAATACGATTCTGAGCTGAGTGCGACCTTTGTTTATAGCTTTTAAGAGAATCTCTTCGTATGTATCAACATAAGCAGTACGCTATTTTTATCTTTGTAATCTTAGGCTGGATAGGCGCTTTTATTGCCTTAGCTTGGAATTTAATTGGCGCCGATATACCTCTTATGGTGTTTAGCGCAATTCTAGTGCTGGTGGGCTTTTTGTTCCATGGCTTAACAATAAAAGTAAGTGATAAAACGGTAAGTTGGGCATTTGGGCCAGGTGTGTTTGGTAAAACCGTTAGCTTTGATGAGATTGAGTCTGTTCGAGCGGTAAGTAACTCATTTCGTCATGGTGTAGGCCTGCGCATTACGCATGATGGGTGGGTTTATAGTGTTTCAGGGTTCAGTGCAGTCGAACTGGCAATGAAAGACGGTACACACTACCGTTTAGGAACCAACGACCAAGAAGGTTTACTGGCTGCGCTTAGAGAGCATATTGCTGAACCAGAGCCAGCACTGGATGCACAGAAAGCAGCTGAATAAGCACTGAGATATAAAAAAAGCGCCAATGGCGCTTTTTTTATAGTCATGGTTTAGTGGCTGTGACCACAACCACCTTCACCGTGCACATGACCATGTGCTAATTCTTCTTCAGTTGCATCACGCACTTCTAGCACTTCAACATCAAAATGTAGGGTAATACCTGAAAGAGGGTGGTTACCATCTACAATAACGTCTTCGTCTTGAATTTCGATGATCATCACTGATTGATCACCGTCATCTGTCGTAGCGCGGAACTGCATACCCACTTCAATTTCCATACCTTCAAACATTGATTTTGGTACGGCTTGCATTAGATCATCATGGCGCTCACCATAGCCTTGCTCTGGTTCAACAGTAACGCTGAATGTATCACCCGCTTCTTTACCTAATAGCGCATTTTCGAGGCCTGGAATTAAGTAACCCGTGCCAACGATAAACACCAGTGGCTCACCATCGAAAGAATTGTCGATGGTATTTTTGTTATTATCCAATACTGAATAATGCATTTTTACCACTTTGTTTGCTGCTACGATCATAGTCATTCCTATTTATTCATCTTCGAGAGAGTAAGGCAGAGCTTGAATTGATAACTCTACCTGAGGGAGGTGTTTAACTCGTAAAATCTGACCAGCTTCATTGTCGTTTGGGAGCACAATCAGACCCATTAAAGTTTGCGTCTGTTGATTATAACTTTGGCTGATAAGCTTGCCAGCACGGCGCCAGTTTTCGCCTAGTTGAGTTTCGAGTTCAAGCTCATCAAGTAAACCATCTGCTTTACCAGATACGATATACATAGCGCGTTTATTTTTGCCTAAGTATTTCATGCGGGCGACAGTTTCTTGCCCTGTGTAGCAGCCTTTTCTAAAGCTGATACCACCGAGCGCTTGCAAGTTAACCATTTGCGGCACGTACTCGCCAACTGCGTCACTATTTAACGATGGCTCACCTGCTGCAATAGCAGCCTGTTGCCATAGCGCGTCATCATCAAGGGCTGTAACGTTATCAGGCAAACTAAACTCATCATTTACCATAAGTAATACGCGGTTATCAGCTAGCTTTAACGCTTTACCGCCAGCAAAATCGACAGCGCTGTGCTCATCGTCAAATTTAATTGCTAAGGCGTCTAAAGTCGCTGTTAGGTCATCGCCTAATAAGCCAATTAGCTGATTTTCGCATTGCTGAATTTCTACTTGCGAAAATACCGCATATTTTTTTAACTCGACTAGTGATTGCTCAACTTCAGGTTTTGAACCTGCAAGGTAATAGCTATCAAGATATGAAAACAATCTAAACACACCCCAAAGCTTGCCTTTTGCATTACAGTGACCAGCCCATAGGAAGTTTTCATTATTTAGTTTGTTGATATCTTGAGTAATTTGTCCGTGAAGGTAAGACAACTTATCTTTGCCTGTTAGGCTGATAAGTGAATGAGATAAAGGACATGCGTAAACAGTCGACATAAAAACCTTCTTTACGATATGAATGAGCGCTAATGATAACTTAGTTAGGGTAGCAATTTAAATAGCTGTTTATTCGATGGCAATTTGGTAAACTGCAGACAAATAAGTACGAGGTTTAAAATGACTGAAATTCACAGTAAAGAACGTATTCGTTGGGCATGCCGTCGCGGTATGTTAGAACTTGATGTTTTATTTATGCCATTCGTTGAAGAAGCGTTTGACTCACTAACAAAAGAGCAACAAGCAGTATTTCAACGCTTACTTGAAAGCGATGATCCTGATTTATTCGCTTGGTTTATGGGCCACGAAGAGTGTAAAGACCCTGAACTTAACGGTATGGTCTCGTTAATTTTAGACCGAGTTCGTGTATAGATTTACCGTTACAAATAATACCCCAGACCACAAACCCTTTGTGGTCTTTTTTTGCTTGATAGCCATCATTTTATGTTTTGCTTATCAGCATATTATCGCTCAGCTGTTGGCATGTTTATGCTGTCTTATCATCGCCGTTATTAGCTTCAAAAAAGTCCAACAGTCACAACCTGAAAAGGGTGTTGTCATCTTAGAGCAAACGGATCTTAGGTTTGCAAGCGACACAATTAACATGCAAGGCCAGATAACGGCTAAAAGTTATGTGTTTGCTAATTTTGTTGTGCTGAGGTTAGCTGGGTTTTATCAATCACACTGGCTGATTATAAGCGCAGCCAGTGTTGATGAAGTGAGTTATTCGCGTTTAAAGCGCGCGATTATTGCAGTGCAGCAACCGAATTAGGGGTTAATATTGTCGGCGTTGGGTTTTCGTTTTGCTCAGGGTAATCAATCGTGTAATGAAGACCACGGCTTTCCTTACGCTCAAGGGCACTGCGAATAATCAGCTCTGCAACCTGTACTAGGTTTCGAAGTTCTAATAAGTTATTTGTCACTCTAAAGTTCGCGTAATAGTCGTGAATTTCTTGCTGCAGTAATTCAACGCGGTGAAGTGCACGCTCTAAGCGTTTTGTTGAGCGCACAATACCCACGTAATCCCACATAAATAGTCTTAATTCATGCCAGTTGTGAGTAATAACGATTTCTTCGTCTGAGTTCGTTACGCGGCTTTCATCCCACTGCGGCAGAGCTTCAAGAGCTGGGCTTGCATCGATTTTGCTTAAAATATCTTTCGCTGCGGCATGGGCAAACACGATACATTCGAGTAACGAATTACTCGCCATACGATTTGCGCCATGTAAACCTGTGTAAGCCACTTCGCCAACCGCATAAAGGTTGTCTAAATCTGTACGGCCGTTAAAGTCAGTCATAACACCGCCACAGGTATAGTGTGCAGCCGGCACCACAGGAATGGCTTCTTTCGTAATGTCGAGGCCAACACTTAAACATTTGGCGTAAATAGTCGGGAAGTGCTCAATGATAAAATCTTTATCTTTATGGCTAATATCCAGATACACGCAGTTAGCACCAAGGCGTTTCATTTCAAAATCGATAGCGCGAGCAACGATATCGCGTGGAGCAAGCTCTTCGCGCTCATCAAAGTCTTTCATAAAGCGAGTGCCATCAGGGCGTTTTAAATACGCACCTTCACCGCGCATTGCTTCTGTGATCAAAAAGTTTTGCAGCTCTGGGTGATATAAACTCGTCGGGTGGAATTGGTTAAATTCCATATTGGCAACACGGCACCCTGCACGCCATGCCATTGCAATACCATCACCACTCGATACATCAGGGTTAGAGGTATATAAGTACACCTTGCTTGCGCCACCCGTTGCAAGTGATACAAACTTGGCAGCGATAGTTTCAACTTTTTTGTCAACACAGTTCCACACATATAAACCATGAATGTGTTTGCCTTTTTTACCTAGGCTTTTATCGCTGATCAAATCAATCGCATTATAGTTTTCTAATAGGGTGATATTAGGGTGTGCTTGCACTTGGCTAATTAAAGTTGTTTGCACAGCTCGGCCAGTTGCATCGGCAGCATGCAAAATACGGCGATGACTATGGCCACCTTCGCGAGTTAAATGAAAACGCTCTTTACCTTTTGAATCAAATTCCATATCAAAAGGCACACCTTGCTCAATCAGCCACTTTAAACATTTTTTAGCATTGCTCGCTGTGTAGTGAACCGCATCACGGTCACACAAGCCACCACCAGCATCGAGTGTATCTTCAACATGCGATTCAATGCTGTCATTCTTTTTATCAAATACTGCTGCAATACCACCTTGAGCATATAAGGTAGAACCTTCGGTTAATGCGCCTTTACTAAGGACCGTCACTTTACAATGGTTAGCAAGCGATAAAGCAAGAGAAAGGCCTGCGGCGCCGCTGCCAATGATAGCGACATCAGTAATGTGATGTTTATTTTGGTTCATGTCTGTGGTCTTTGCGGTTACAATGCTCGGCTAGTAGTGCCAAAAGTTTGAGCAAATAAATTTTTATGTGGTATACGTATATGTACCATATTTGCTTTAACACTATTAGTCATTTTAATACGTTATACCAATCTTATTAGTTTTATCGTCACATAAACAGTTTATTGTGAGCTGTTTTGAGCTGTGAAGTTTACTGACGCTGTATTGAGATAACCGTTGATTTTTCAGCAGTTATTAGGATTGTCGTGTAATAAGATTGGTATGACTCAATTTATTTGCGTGCTATTTTATAAAAAAATCATTTTAAACTGAACTTTTATATTCATGGTGCAGTCAGAGTTTGTGTAAACAATGGCGAGTATATGAATAGCAAGCAAGAATCAAACAGAGGAGTACCGGCTCGAATGAGCGAGCAGGATTTGGATTTAGCGCTAGTTAAAAGGGTCCAGCAAGGAGATAAAAACGCCTTCAACCTATTAGTTAGAAAATATCAGAATAAAATTGCAGGTTTGATTTCACGTTATGTATCAAACCAAGGTGATGTTGCTGATGTCGCACAAGAAGCCTTTATTAAAGCCTACCGTGCATTGCCTAACTTTAGAGGGGATAGCGCCTTTTATACTTGGTTATACCGTATCGCCGTAAATTGTGCTAAAAATTACTTAGTTGCGCAGGGCCGTAAGCCCCCAGCTAACGATGTTGATGCTGAAGAAGCAGAATTTTATGACAGTGCAGATGCAATGCGTTCAAACGCATCGCCAGAAAACCTGTTATTAAGTGACGAAGTACGTGCTGTAATTTTTAATACGATTGATAGTTTGCCTGAAGATCTAAAAACCGCGATTACCCTTCGTGAAATTGAAGGTATGAGCTATGAAGAAATAGCCGTGGTTATGGATTGCCCTGTGGGAACGGTGCGTTCACGTATTTTCCGTGCCCGTGAGGCGATTGATAATAAATTGAATCCATTAATAGGTGAGTCTTAGTATGACAAAAGCAGACGTTAACAAGTTGGATAATGAGCAGTTATCCGCGTTACTTGACGGCGAGCAGCAGTTAACTGATCAAGCGATCACAAACGACGATGTGTCTACATTTGGTCGTTACGCAATGATTGGTGATGTAATGCGTGCTGAGGCAAATAATAACGCTTTTAACTTTGACATTGCAGATGCAGTGGCTGAAGCACTTGAGCAAGAACCTGTTTACGCTGATTTCGCGAATAAAACAACGGCACCAAAAAGCGAAGAAATCGTGGCGGCAACAGGCACAGATAACGTGGTAGCATTTAATTGGCGTCGTCCATTTGCCCAAGTGGCCATTGCTGCAAGCGTTGCTATGTTTGCGATTGTGGGCGTACAAACTTTGCCACAAAACACCGAAGCGCCACAAAATGACATTCCAACCTTACAAACAGTGCCGTTAACCGGTATGGCTTCTCCTGTAAGTTACTCATCTGAGCAACCTGCATTAGAAAACGCTCAGCAAGGTTTACGTGAATTACAACAGCAACGTATTGGTGCGTTAGTTCTTGAACACCAACGTCAAGCGCGTGTTGCATATTCGCTAGAAGAATCGCAAACTGCAGATAATGCAGAAGAGGAAAAAAACTAATTAAATGAAAGTTTTTACTTTTATTTTGTCGCTGGTATTAACGGCCCCTGCCATTGCCAGCGACGAAAATCCCGCCAAAACATTATTACATGATATGGCTACGGCCGTTCATACTCGCAATTTTGACGCATCGTTTGTGGTTGTAAAAGGCCAAGCGATGGAGCCGTACCGCTGGCTACATGCAAAACAGGATGATATTGAGCTAGAACATTTAAGTTTACTAAATGGTGCTGGTCTTGAAATGGTTCGCGTTGATGATCAAGTTACTTATTTTGAACCGCATTCAGAGCCTTACTCAGTTAAAACAGATTCTATTGCCGGACCTATTCCTGAAGTACTTTTTAAAGATATCGATAGATTAAGTGCCCATTATGATTTTGTACTGGGTGGAAAAGGTCGTATTGCAGGGCGCTCTGCACAGTTAGTGCGTATCGAATCTAAAGATGAATACAAGTACAACTATTGGATTTGGCTCGATACTGAGTCTTCGTTGTTACTTAAATCAGCCTATGTAAATCACAAAGGTGAGATGCTAGAGCAATTACAGCTAACTCATATTAGCGTTACCGAGCAACCTGCGCCGATGTTAGTTGAGATGCAAAACCGTGAGTTTCCTGCGGTGCTTTCAACCAATGATATTGCCAGTGATAGCGACGGCGCAGCAAATGATTGGAAAATTGGCTGGCTCCCTGATGGCTTCAAACTGTTAAAATCAGACCGCCATAAACTCGACCTAAACAATGAACTTGCTGACTATTATTTATATTCAGATGGGTTTGTTGAAGTGTCTGTTTTTATTCAAAGACCACTACCAGGTAAACGTGCAAGTGGCGCGTTATCATCGGGTGCAACAACGGTGTATGTGCACAATGGTGGTAGCTTTGATGTATCGGTTGTTGGTAATATCCCTGCTATGACAGCCAAAGCTATAGCTGAGTCGGTAGCGCGACCTCTTTAAATCATGATTGAACAAACACTCACTGTCGTGTCGGTTAAAGGCACGACAGCGAATTTAGAAGCCGAACAAAAGCAGGCCTGTGCCGGCTGTAATGGTCGCTGTGGTTCGCAAGTTTTTGCCAAACTGTTTGGCACAGCCAAAAAAACCTTCCCTTATACCTTTGATACAGAGCTACAAGTAGGTCAAAAAGTAACCTTGGTACTTGATGATAGCCATTTGGTCAAACATGCTATGGCTGTTTACATGTTGCCGCTGTTATTCAGTTTGGGTTTTGCTTTAATCGCATTTGCGGCATTTTCGCTAACCGAAGGCTGGCAAATTTTAGCGGCTGTGATCGGCGGTTTAACAGGCTATGCAATAGCAAAATCAAGGGTTAAGAGCCTTAAACATGATATTAAAGTAATAAAAATTCACCCAATTACTATTCCTTTCACTCAAATAGATGGTGATTAAAGCCAATTAAATGTAAAATTGTCGCTTTATACACTTAGTCCATTTTATATAGAAGTTTAGAATCCAGTTTATGAAGCATATCCGTAATTTTTCGATCATCGCCCATATTGACCATGGTAAATCGACTCTCTCTGACCGTCTTATCCAAGTCTGTGGTGGTTTAACAGACCGTGAAATGCAGCAGCAGGTGTTAGACTCAATGGACATTGAGCGTGAGCGTGGTATTACCATCAAAGCGCAAAGTGTAACGCTAAATTATAAAGCGAAAGATGGCGAAACATACCAGTTAAACTTTATCGACACGCCAGGACACGTTGACTTCACTTACGAAGTTTCTCGTTCACTTGCAGCCTGTGAAGGTGCACTTTTAGTTGTTGATGCGGGTCAAGGTGTTGAAGCTCAAACTTTGGCTAACTGCTACACAGCAATCGAAATGGATTTAGAAGTTATTCCTGTTCTAAACAAAATCGACTTACCACAAGCCGATCCACTTCGTGTAGCTGAAGAAATTGAAGATATCATTGGTATTGATGCCCTAGATGCTGTGCAATGTAGTGCGAAAACCGGTATTGGTATCGAAGACGTACTTGAAATCATTGTTAAAGATATCCCGCCACCAGAAGGTGACAAAGATAAGCCACTACAAGCGCTTATTATTGACTCATGGTTTGACCCATACCAAGGCGTTGTATCACTTGTGCGTATCAAGCATGGTGAATTACGCTCGGGTGATAAAATTAAGATCATGTCGAATGATCAGGTTCATATCGCAGATAAAGTGGGTATTTTCACACCAAAACAAACTAACACGGGTATCCTAAAAACCGGTGAAGTAGGCTTTGTTATTGCGGGTATTAAAGAAATCCATGGTGCACCAGTAGGTGATACCATCACTTTACAACGTAATTCTGCTCCTGAGCGTTTACCTGGCTTCCAACGCATTAAGCCGCAGGTTTATGCAGGTATGTTCCCTATTTCATCAGATGACTATGAGTCTTTCCGTGATGCGCTTGATAAATTAAGCTTGAACGATGCGTCGTTATTCTTTGAGCCAGAAAACTCTACAGCACTAGGCTTTGGTTTCCGTTGTGGCTTCTTAGGTATGCTACACATGGAAATCATCCAAGAGCGTCTTGAGCGTGAATACGACATTGATCTTATTACCACTGCGCCAACAGTAATCTACGAAGTAGAAACAAAAGACGGAACTAAACAGATTGATAACCCGTCTGACTTACCACCGGTAAACAACATTATTGAAATCCGTGAGCCAATCGTTGAAGCTAACATATTAGTTCCACAAGAGTTTTTAGGTAACGTAATTACACTTTGTGTTGAAAAACGTGGTCTACAAACTAAAATGAGCTACCATGGTAAGCAAGTTGCGGTGACATACGAATTACCGATGGCTGAAGTAGTCATGGACTTCTTCGATAAGTTAAAATCAACAAGCCGTGGTTTTGCATCGCTTGATTATAACTTTAAGCATTTCCAAGCTTCAGACATGGTACGTGTTGATGTACTTATTAATGGTGAGCGTGTTGATGCGTTAGCGATTATCGTACACCGTGATATCGCTCAATCACGTGGACGTCAGTTAGCTGAAGCACTGAAAGATTTAATTCCACGTCAGCAGTTTGATATTGCGATTCAAGCGGCAATTGGTCAGCATGTTATTGCTCGTACAACCGTTAAGCAATTACGTAAAAACGTAATCGCGAAATGTTACGGTGGTGACGTGAGCCGTAAGAAGAAACTGCTACAAAAACAAAAAGAAGGTAAAAAGCGAATGAAGCAACTAGGTAACGTTGAAGTACCTCAGGATGCATTCTTAGCTATCCTTAAAGTTGGTAAATAATTAGAAGTAAATAAAGGAATTAATGCATGGCGGGTTACTTTTCTATTTTCTTAGTGTTGCTAACGCTAGGCTCAGGATTAATTTGGTTAATCGACCACTTTATGTTTGCGCCAAAACGTCAGCAGCGCATTGCCCTTGCTCAAAATGCAGCAGGTGGTGAATTAGACGAAGAAACCGCAGCATTAATTGCGCCTGAGCCAAGTATCACTGAAACGGCTAAGTCAATTTTTCCGATGATTGCAGCGATTACGATTTTTCGCTCTTTCATTTTTGAACCGTTTCAAATTCCATCTGGCTCAATGATGCCAACCCTATTAGTGGGTGACTTCATTTTGGTACAGAAGTACTCATACGGCATCAAAGACCCAATTTGGCGCAGCCAGTTAGTTGATGTAAGTGAACCTGAGCGTGGTGATATTGTGGTATTTAAATACCCATTAGACGAGCGTGTTGATTACATTAAACGTACGATTGGTTTACCGGGCGATAAAATTGTTTATCGCAATAAGCACCTTTATATTCAGCCAAAATGTGCAGAAGGTGTGACGCAGCAAGGTGATTTGCTGTGTAATGAATACAACAAAATTGATATGGAAATCCTCAATAGTGACGAGTTCAAGCAGGGTTCGATGAATTTAGTGCGCTTAGAAGAAAACCTAAGCACAGTGAATCATAATATTTTGATTAACCCGCAAGCTCCTGAAATGAAAGGCCGTTATTATCAACAACCGGGTACACGCTCAGACGAGTGGGTTGTTCCTGCCGATCATTATTTCATGATGGGTGATAACCGTGATAATAGCCAAGACAGTCGCTTTTGGGGCTTTGTACCAAAAGAAAACTTGGTAGGTAAAGCCGTCTTTATATGGATGAGTTTTGAATTTGAAAATGGCCCAGATGACTTTTTACCAGGCTGGGTTCCAACTGGTGTTCGTTTTGAACGCCTAGGTAATATTCAGTAACGATGAAAAAAAACGTAACAGAGTTATACAACAAAATAGGTTATACATTTACTGATCAAGCTTTGCTTGAGCAGGCAATGACGCACCGCAGTCATAAAGGCCAACATAATGAGCGCTTAGAGTTTCTGGGCGATTCAATTTTGAGCTTTGTGATTGCGAATGCGCTTTATACTAAATTTCCAAAAGCACGCGAAGGTGATTTAAGCCGCATGCGTTCGACCCTAGTGCGAGGTCAAACCTTGGCTGAATTTGGCCTTGAGTTTGGCTTAGGCGATTACTTACGCTTAGGTCCGGGTGAGCTTAAAAGCGGTGGTTTTCGCCGTGAATCAACCCTTGCTGATGCCGTAGAGGCGATTATTGGTGCGGTGTTCTTAGACTCAAACATTGAACAATGTGGTGAGTTAATTTTAAGTTGGTACGAGTCGCGTCTTGACGCAATTTCACCGGGCTTAAATCAAAAAGATCCGAAAACATTACTTCAAGAATACTTACAAGCGCGCAAATTATCGTTACCTGGCTACACTGTAATTGATACAAAAGGCCAAGCGCACAATCAAACATTCACGGTTGAATGTATTGTTGAAGGGATGGATAGCATTATCTCAGTAGGTAGCTCACGTCGTAAAGCTGAGCAAAAAGCCGCTGAAAAAGCCTTAAAGATACTTAAAAATGAATCTTGATGATTTAATTAGCAAAGAACCTGCAGAGCTAGATACGCACTGTGGGATGGTTGCCATTGTTGGCCGCCCAAATGTAGGTAAATCAACCTTACTTAACTATATTGTTGAGCAAAAGGTGTCTATTACTTCTCGTAAGCCACAAACCACGCGTCACCGTATTATGGGTATTCATACCGAAGGTAAATACCAGGCTGTTTATGTGGATACACCAGGCTTACACGTAGAAGAAAAACGCGCAATTAACCGTTTAATGAACCGTGCTGCATCAAGCTCAATTGGCGATGTAGAACTGATCATCTTTGTGGTTGAAGGCACACACTGGAACGAAGACGATGAGATGGTACTTAACAAAGTACGTCAAAGTGGTCGCCCAGTGTTATTAGTTATGAATAAAATTGACCAAGTGAAAGACCGCGATTTAGTGCTTCCGCACATGCATTTCTTGGGCAATAAGTTTGATTTTGTTGGTATTATTCCTGTTTCTGCGAAGCAAGGTAAAAATATTGAATTAATCAAACAAGAAGTAACCAAACGTCTGCCGCTTTGTGAGTTTTACTTCCCTGAAGATTACGTTACGGACCGCTCAATGCGTTTTATGGCGGCAGAAGTGATCCGTGAAAAGCTGATGCGCTTTATGGGCGATGAGTTACCGTACTCAGTGACCGTTGAGATCGAGCAGTTTAAATGGCAAGAAAACGGCGTTTGGCAAATCAATGGTTTGATCCTAGTTGAGCGTGAAACGCAAAAGCGTATGGTGATCGGCAATAAAGGCGAAAAGCTTAAAGTGATTGGCCGTGAAGCCCGTAAAGATCTTGAAGGCATGCTTGATAACAAAGTGTTTTTAGAACTTTGGGTAAAAGTGAAATCAGGTTGGGCCGATGATGAGCGTGCACTACGTAGCCTTGGCTATGGTGAAGACTAAGTAAAGTCCTACACGCCATGGATAGCGAATTCTACACAGCATACTTGCTGCACCGACGTCCATTTAGTGACTCGCAAGTCATGCTTGATATGCTGGTAGAAGGCGTAGGTCAGCTAAGAATGCTGGCTCGCATTAGTGGCCGCCAGGCCACTAAACATAAAGCACAATTACAACCTTTCCAATCACTGCTTGTACAATACAGCGGTAAGTCTGATTTAAAATACATCAATCGTTTTGAGCCCCATGGCGGGCAAACAATGTTAAAAGGCACCGAGCTCTATTGCGGCTTCTATATGAACGAATTAACCAATCGTATCGTACCTATCAATGAGCCGATGGAAAGCGTTTATCATTTGTATAAACAGCATCTTGACGAGTTATCAACCACTAAAAACCTACAAGCAGTGCTGCGTTCTTACGAGTTTCAACTTTTAGAGATGCTGGGTTATGGCGTTGATTTTAGCGTTGATGCCGAAGGGGATGAAATAAACGATGCAGCAAATTACCAGTACTTTGCTGAATACGGTTTTTTACTGCATGACGACCCTCATAGTGGTTTTTCAGGAAAGCAATTAAATGCCATAGCGGCTCATGACTTTAGCGCCCCTGATGTGTTATATATGGCAAAGCAATTAAGTCGATACCTACTCAAGCCTTTACTTGGCAAAAAGCCATTAAAAAGCCGTGAGTTATTTATTAAGTAGGCTGATGAACAGCCTTGAATCGTTGTTTTAAACAGGTAAAAAAATGAAAGATATTCTTCTTGGTGTAAACGTTGATCACATTGCCACTTTACGCCAAGCGCGTGGCACGAGTTACCCAGATCCTGCGCATGCTGCAGCTGTTGCAGAGCATGCTGGTGCAGATGGTATCACCATTCATTTGCGTGAAGACCGTCGTCACATTCAAGACCGCGACGTATATGTGATGGCAAAAACGATTCAAACACGTATGAATCTTGAGATTGCAGTCACCGATGAAATGATCGACATCGCCCTTGAAGTGAAACCTGCTTATGTTTGTTTAGTGCCTGAAAAGCGTGAAGAGCTTACCACTGAGGGTGGCCTTGATGTTGTGGGTAATTTTGAAAAAGTAAAAGCAGCTACAGAAAAGCTAACAGCAGCAGGAATTAAGGTTTCGTTATTCATTGATGCTGACAACGCGCAACTTGACGCTGCAAAAGCATGTAATGCTCCTTACGTTGAAATTCACACCGGTGCTTATGCCGATGCTGAAAATGACGAAGAGCTTCACACTGAGCTTGAGCGCATTCGTAGCGGCGTACAATATGCTGATAGCCTAGGTTTAATCGTAAATGCAGGTCATGGTCTTCATTATCACAATGTAAAACCCATTGCGGCAATGCCAGAAATTTATGAGTTAAACATTGGTCATGCGATTATTGCCCGTGCAGCGATTGATGGTTTAGAAAAAGCAGTCAGCGATATGAAACGTTTAATGATTGAAGCAAGACTTTAGCTGACGGCTTTAATAAGAGCCAGCAAATTTCAATACTGAACGCGGTGGAGATAATATCCACCGCGTTTTTATTTGTTCAGGTAAACAATAAATTCTGAGAGGTAGGATGATAACAGTGGCGATAGGCAGAGTAGGGTTACTATGTAATGATGTTTTTTCTTGAAACTTTTCAAAACACCATCATCTATGGCCGAAAATTCACCTTTCTTAACTGAATGAAACACAATTGAGTTAGGTTTTACTCCCATTAAACGGGCTTTATTCTCGTATTCTTGCCATTGCTCTGTGTAATTGATCTTTACGTAATCGTTTACCATTCCACCAAGCTTTTTATAACTGAGAATAAACCAAAAGAACGATAATGATGTAAAAATCAAAAATAAAATAAAAAACATTAATCTTCCTTGATATTCATGCTAACTTTTATCGTTGTTGCTCAACCATTCCCGCATCACTTAACAAATTATTCAGCTCATCAATTAGCTCAAATAATTCAGGTTCAATGTAATTTAAATCGCAATCGCTTTTTAATGCTGTTTCGAGGGTTTCTGCGAGGGATTTAAGTTTGGGGACGCCGGTGTAACAACATGCGCCATGGAACTTGTGGACTATGCTAAGTACATGTTCACAGTCTTCTTTTTCTATAGCTTCATTGAGTAGGCGTAAGGTCTCAGGCACGCTGAGTAATAGCATGTTGAGCATTTCAAGCGCTAGCTCTTCTTTACCGCCAGCGCGTTGAAGTGCCAATTGCCAATCGAGGCGGGCGCTTTCAAATGGGGGCTCTGAAGCTACTGTGGCAGTTTTGCTGCGTTCGCGATTAATCGGCGATTGCGGGCTATGATCGCTGATTATTTGTTTTAGCATATCTTCATCAATAGGCTTAGTTAAGTAGCCTTTAAAGCCATCTTTAAGCAGTTGCTCTTTTTCACCTGCTAAGGCGTGAGCGGTTACCGCAATGATAGGCGTATCTTCATTAAGAGATGACTCACGTATGAGTTTGCATGCTGTAATACCATCCATAATTGGCATTTGGATGTCCATGAAAATCAGGTCATATTTGTGGCTTTTACTTAAGCTGTAAGCTTGTGAGCCGTTGTGTGCGGTATCAATTAGCTCAATTTGTTCTTCAAGCAAGGTACAAATAAGTTTTAGGTTGGCATCGTTATCGTCAACAACCAGTACTTTTAGTGGTAATAACTTTTCATCACCTTGCTCAATATTATGCACCGGGTGATCAAGGCGGTAAGGCGCAGCAAGTACCTCACATAATTTACGGTGGTTAAGCGGTTTGCTCAAGCAAGCATCTGCACCACTACCAACAAAGGCTTCACGCATATTATGCGAAACGGTATTGAGCATAATGTATAAATAATCAGTGACAGGGCGCACTGCTTTTACATAACTCTTCAGTTGCTGCATATCGTCGATTGTGGCGGTATGGCCAATAATACAAATATCGTAGCTGAAGTCTTTGTTGATCTCATTTAAGAAGCTTTCTTCATCCATGCAGGCGGTAACGCGAGTTTGCCATTCATGCAGTAGCGATAACGTTGCTTGATGGGTATGCTCATGAGGCTCAAGATACAGAATACGTTTATTGATCAGTGATTGGGTCGGTAAGTCACTGGTAATTGAGTTACTTGGCGTTCTGAATACGGCATTAAACGTAAAGCAGGTACCATTACCAGGTGCTGAGTTTAGAGTAATGCGGCCATTCATCGCTTCAACAATATGTTTAGTGATGATTAAACCAAGGCCTGTACCACCAAATTTACGGGTGATACTCGAGTCTGCTTGGCCAAATGGAGTAAATAGCGCATCTTGTTTATCCATTGGGATACCCACACCGGTGTCGGTCACAGACACCAAAATAGAGGCGCGCTCTTCATCCAATAAACGGTAGCCAACATCAACCTTGATAGAGCCTTTTTCAGTAAACTTAATGGCATTACTTAACAGGTTGATCAAAATCTGTTTGAAGCGTGTCGGATCGCCAGTGAGGTTATCAGGCACTTGCGGGTGGATAAATATAGAGAGTTCAAGTTGCTTTTCGTGAGCACTTGGCGCCAGTAAGGTTAGTACTTCGTTTATATTATCACGGAGCTGAAACTGCATTGATTCTAGTTCCATGGCACCGGCTTCTAATTTCGAAAAGTCGAGAATATCACTGATAATAGTCATTAAGCTGTTAGCCGAAAGCTCGATGGTATCGAGATAATCTTTTTGATGCTTATTTAGCGGAGTCTTATAAAGCTGGCGTGTAAAACCAATTACACCATTTAACGGTGTACGTAATTCGTGACTCATTTTAGCTAAGAAGTCAGATTTAACTCGGTTCGCATCTTGCGCGTCTTTTTTAGCAATACTTAACTGAATATTTTGGGTTTCGTATTGTTCGAGTGTTTCGCGATAATCTGAGGTTGCTTGGTCAATGTGTTTTTGCATCTCATCACGTTGCATGACCATGGTTTCAGAAATGGTGTTTAAGCCTGCGCGTAGTAATTCAAACTCACCAAACATTTTTTGGTCAAGCCCCGTATCGACTTTACCTTCAATAAGCTTGTCGGTAGCTAGTACTAACTTATTAAGTGGCTGAATAAACATACGAGTCAATCTAAATGCTAGTACGGTCGCAAGTATTAGCGCCAGTAAAATTACCACGCCACTGACCAGTAAGGCTCGTTGCTGGCCAATAATGGCTTGTTGTTTATTGAGCATGATCACCACAGTACCTAGTGATGCTTGATAGCTGTGATGATTCCAAATCATGTCTTGGCGGCTATGATTAATTATCGCAGTAGAGAATGTTAGATAGTGCTCAGAATTTTGTACTTGAATGCCATCCATGCTGTTTGCATTGCTTTTGACAATTTCTTTGAATTCACTTTGGTATTTACTAAAAATCACCAACTCATTGTTTTCATCGAAAATAGCAATGGATTGGATAGCAGGGGAGTGTTTGTTATGTGTATGACTCACTAAGCGAGTTAATAAGGCTTTATCACGCTTTATTAAAGGCTGCTCAACGGCAATCGCGAGGGGCTCAATGATAGTTACACCCTGCTGATATAAAATTTCATCGAGCTCAATGTAACGATTTATTGTAAAATAACCGCCCAGCAACAAGCCTATGATCACAGTCGGTATAAGTGTAAGGGTTAAGACTGAGTCACGTAAGCCAAATTTAGTCATAAAGAATGTTGTTATCATTATTATCGTTGTTTAAGAGTATATACTTACTCCCGCTTTATCAATAATTAAGGTGTTGCCCGATGGCACAGATTTTCAAAGCCAAAAAAAAATCCGTTTCGCAAAAAATGCTAACCCTCAATGTCACAGCTATGGACCACCAAGGACGAGGCGTTGCTAAGCAAGGAAATAAAGTCTGTTTTGTTAATGGTGCTTTACCGGGTGAAGAAGTAAAAGCCTTGTTGATTGAAGATAAAGCGCGCTTTGCCAGTGCAGATTGTAAAAAAGTGCTATCAGCCTCAGCGCATAGGGTTACTCCTTTTTGCCAGCATTATCAAGTGTGTGGTGGCTGTCAGTTACAACACCTTGATGCAAAGCAGCAACTCGTTGAGAAGCAAGCAGCGGTGAGTCAGCTATTTAGTAAATTTGCTAAAGCCGATGACTTAAATTGGCAAGCACCTTTGCTCAGTGATGAGCATCATTATCGTCGCTCTGCGCGTATTGCTGTAATGCACGACAAAGCCGCCAAAAAAATGCGAGTGGGGTATCGAGCTCAAGGCTCTAAGCAACTGGTTAGCATTGAGAACTGTGATGTACTTACTGGCACTTTTAGAGATGTTTTTACGGTCTTTGATGTTCTTATCAACAGCCATTCAGGCCTGAGTAGTATTAGCCACTTACAATTATGCGAAGCTGATAATGCAGCCTTTGTGGTCATTAGGCACACGAAAGCTATTAATCAAGAGTTAAAAGCCATTGTCGTCGCGGCCTGTAATGAATATAGCTGGCGTGTTGTTTGGCAATCACAAAGCGGTGAAATTGATCACAGTGACCACCCTATGCCGTACTACCAGATACCAGGTTATGATTTACGCTTTGAATTTGGCCTTGAAAACTTTATTCAGGTTAACCCGCAAGTGAATCAAGCCATGTTGCATCAAGCAAAACAATGGTTAGATTTACAAGGTCATGAGCAGGTACTGGATTTATTCTGTGGTATTGGTAACTTTTCATTATTGATTGCAAAGTATGCTAATTATGTTATTGGTGTTGAAGGGGTCGATTCTGCGGTTGCATTAGCAAAACAAAATGCGCAAACTAACTCATTGTCGAATACCGATTTTTATTGCTTTGATCTAACACAATCAATGCAATCAGCTGCTTGGTTTAGTGCCAAACTTGATGTGTTAGTGCTTGATCCATCACGTACTGGCGCAATGGCCATTTTAGAGCAGCTACCACTTACTCAGTTTAAAACGATTTTATACGTCTCTTGTGATCCTGTTACTTTAGCCCGTGACAGTGCAATTATTCTACAAGCAGGCTTTAGCATTGAAAAAATTGGGCTTATGAATATGTTCCCACATACCGGGCATATTGAAACGATGGCGTTATTTCACAGGAGGTAAAGCGCACATGGTAGCCACTAGACAGTCACATCAGCTAACAAAGCCGAGTGATTTTGCCAGCCGTATCGAGCTGTTAGCGCTAACAGAAGACAAACATACCTTATTAGAGCAGGCTCACCAATTGTGCCTGCATTGCGATGATGCAAAACGTGAAAACACAGCCATTGAAATGGTGGAGATTTTAGCTGAGCTTAATTTAGATGCAGACTCGCTTGCGACAGCATTTTTAACGCCTTATTTTTTAGCTGAAAAAATCTCGATTGAGACAGTCACCGACAAGTTGGGCAATCACGTTGCATTATTACTAACAGGCGTAAGCCAAATGGCCACCATTAGTACCTTAGCCCATCAAGGCAAAGGTACAGTGCAAATCGATAATATCCGCCGTATGTTACTAGCCATGGTTGAAGATGTGCGCGCCGTGGTGATCAAACTGGCAGAACAGGTCTGCCACTTACGTGATGTGAAAGACGCCAGTGAAGAAGAGCGCGTTATTGCCGCTAAAGAAACTCGCGATATTTTTGCACCCCTTGCTAACCGATTAGGCATTGGTCAGCTTAAATGGGAGCTTGAAGATCTTTCGTTCCGTTATCTGCACCCAGAGACTTATAAAAACATCGCCAAACAGCTGGATGATAAGCGCCTTGCTCGTGAAGCTTACATGGAAAACATGGTTGCTTTAGTCAAAGCACGCTTGGCTGAAGCAGGTATTGAAGGTGAGGTATATGGGCGACCAAAGCATATCTACAGCATTTACAAAAAAATGGCGCAGAAGAACTACGAGTTCGATCAGCTTTTCGATATTCGCGCTATGCGCATTGTGGTAGAGCGCCTACAAGATTGTTATGCGGCGTTAGGTATTGTGCATACCAATTGGCGTCATTTAAATAAAGAATTTGATGATTACATAGCAACACCAAAGCAAAACGGTTATCAGTCGATTCATACCGTGGTATTTGGCCCTGAAGGTAAAACTGTCGAAATCCAAATTCGTACGAGCGACATGCATCAAGATGCAGAGCTGGGCGTTGCTGCGCACTGGATGTATAAAGAAGGTGCACTACCAGGGCGTGGTTCAGGCTATGAGCAAAAAATTAGTTGGTTACGTAAGTTACTGCAATGGCAAGAAGAGGTTGTTGATGGTAGTGACTTAGCTGAAGAGCTCAAAAACCAAGTTGTTGAAGACCGTGTTTATGTGTTCACGCCAAAAGGCGATATTTATGATTTGCCACTGGGCGCGACACCGCTTGATTTTGCTTATTACATTCACTCAAATGTAGGGCACCGCTGTATTGGCGCAAAAGTGTTTGGCAAAATTGTGCCTTTCACTTACCAATTAAGTACTGGTGATCAGGTTGAAATTCTAACTCAAAAGCAGCCTAACCCAAGCCGTGATTGGTTAAACCCATCGCTTGGTTATATTAAATCATCACGAGCACGCTCTAAAATCCATCATTGGTTTAAGCAGCTTGATCGGGATAAAAACTTAAGTGCTGGTAAAGAAATTCTTGAAACTGAGCTCCAAAAGTTAGATTTAACAACCAAAGATCTGGCGCCTGCAATCGAGCGCTTTAATTTACGCGGCCTTGAAGATTTGATGGTGGCAGTAGGCGCAGGTGATGTTCGCTTAAATCAGTTATTAAACTTTATTAGTGATCGTGATGATGACGAACCGCAAATTAAGTTTAAAAAGCCAAAAAGTGTCTCTGGTGATAAGAACGGCATTGTTGTTGATGGGGTAGGTAGCTTAATGAGCCATGTTGCGAAGTGCTGCCGACCGGTGCCTGGCGATGAAATCATTGGCTATATCACCCAAGGGCGTGGTATTGCCGTTCACCGTGAAGATTGCGATTCGTTTGAAAAGCTTAAGAATAATCATCCTGAGAGGGTGATATCGGTAAGTTGGTCAGATGATATCAATGGCTCTTACTCATTAACGATAAAAGTAGAAGCAACGGATCGTTCAGGGCTTATTCGAGATATCAGCTCAGTACTTGCCAATGAAAAAGTGAATGTGCTGAACATGAACGTTAACACGGTTGAAGATAAACAGCTTGCTCTGTTTTCAATGCAGGTAGAAGTGCATGACTTATCAAGTACCAACCGCTTATTGTCGAAGCTTCACCAAATAGAAGGTGTTCATGAAGCAAAGCGTGGTCATTCGTAATGGCAGATAAACACGCTATTGAGCAATCGCTTGCAATTATGGCCAAACTGCGGGACCCAGACTCTGGGTGCCCGTGGGATTTAAAGCAAGATTTTAAATCCATTGTGCCGCACACCCTTGAAGAGGCTTACGAAGTAGCAGACTGCATTGAAAAAGGTGAACTTACAGAGCTTAAAAGTGAGCTTGGTGATTTACTGTTTCAAGTTATTTTTTATGCTCAACTTGCTAAAGAGCAGGGCTTATTTGATTTTGCCGATGTGGCCAATACGCTTAATGAAAAACTAGTCCGTCGTCATCCCCACGTCTTTGCAGAGCAAAGTGAACTGTCGGATGCAGAGCTTTCAGCGCAGTGGCAAGCTATAAAAGCACAAGAGCGAGCAGAAAAATCAGCCTCGCCACAAATGAGCCTGTGGCAAGACATTCCGGATGCAATGCCAGGTCTTTCAAAAGCGAAGAAGATTCAACAGCGCGTAGCAAGCCTTGGTTTTGATTGGCCAAGTTATCATGGTGCACTTGATAAAGTTGCTGAAGAAGTCGACGAAGTAAAAGAAGCGCTGGCTCATGATCCATACTCAGAGCACAGTGCAGAAGAGCTTGGCGATTTACTGTTTGCAACGGTAAATGTAGCCCGTCATATTAAGCGCGATCCAGAGCAATTATTACGAAGTGCCAATGCTAAGTTCGCGTCACGCTTCGAAAAAGTGGCTGCTTACCTAGATGAACGTGGCCAAAGTTTAGAAACGGCTAGCCTCGAAGAAATGGACAACGCATGGGAAGCCATTAAAAAGCAGGCAAACTAAGTCAGTAATGATACAGCTTGGGTACAGTGTAACCGAGCTCGTTTTTTGTGCACTTATTTGCTAATTTTATCTGGATTGATAGCAGCCCCTTTGCTATAATATCGCCCCGTCTTGATTCTATATTATTCCTTTTAATTCCTGATATTCTAGGGTTCGCATGAGTACAAAATTTATCTTCGTAACTGGCGGGGTTGTTTCTTCGTTGGGTAAGGGTATTGCAGCAGCGTCATTAGCCGCTATTTTAGAAGCACGTGGTCTTAACGTGACTATTTTAAAGCTGGATCCTTACATTAACGTTGACCCAGGCACTATGAGCCCAATTCAGCACGGTGAAGTATTTGTAACTGAAGACGGTGCAGAGACTGACCTTGACTTAGGTCACTATGAGCGTTTCATCCGTACCAAGATGACTAGCCGCAACAACTTCACACAAGGTCGTGTTTATGAAGATGTATTACGACGTGAGCGTCGTGGTGAGTACCTTGGTGCAACAATTCAGGTTATTCCACACATCACAAACGACATTAAGCAACGTGTATACGACGGTGCTGAAGGTCGCGATGTAGCAATCGTTGAAATTGGCGGTACAGTTGGTGACATCGAGTCACAACCTTTCTTAGAAGCAATTCGTCAGCTAGGCACTGAAATTGGCCGTGAGCGCGCTTTGTTTATCCACCTAACGCTTGTGCCATTCTTAGGCCCTGCAGGTGAAGTTAAAACTAAGCCAACTCAACACTCTGTAAAAGAATTACGTTCAATTGGTATCCAACCAGATATCTTAATCTGTCGTTCTGATCGTAAATTACCGAATAACGAGCGCGCGAAAATCGCACTTTTCACTAACGTTGAAGAGAAAGCTGTTATTTCATTACCAGACGTAGAAAGCATCTATAAGATCCCTGCGTTACTTAAGTCACAAGAATTAGATAACTTCGTATGTCGTCGTTTCTACCTTGAGTGTCCTGAAGCAGATTTATCTGAGTGGGAGCAAGTGTTATATCAAGAGTCTAATCCTACAGGTGAAGTGACAATTGGTATGGTTGGTAAGTACATCGAACTACCAGATGCATATAAATCAGTAAACGAAGCATTAAAGCATGCGGGTCTGAAAAACCGTTTAACAGTGAACATTGAATACGTTGATTCACAAGACTTAGAAAGCAAAGGTACAGAGTTACTGTCTCACCTTGATGCTATCTTAGTACCAGGTGGCTTCGGCGGCCGTGGTGTTGAAGGTAAGATCTTAGCGGCTAAATATGCACGTGAAAATAAAGTTCCTTACTTAGGCATTTGTTTAGGTATGCAAGTAGCGCTTATTGAATATGCGCGAAACGTTGCAGGCCTTGAAGGTGCAAACTCAACTGAGTTTAACGCTAAATCAGCACACCCAGTTGTTGGTTTGATCACAGAATGGCAAGATGCTGATGGTAACGTTGAAGTGCGTGATGAGCAATCTGACCTAGGTGGTACTATGCGTTTAGGTGCTCAGAAGTGTCATTTAACACCGGGTTCTAAAGTAAGCGAAGTGTACGGTAGCGACGAGATTGTTGAGCGTCACCGTCACCGTTACGAAGTGAATAATCACTACGTAGAGCAGCTTGAAAAAGCAGGTTTAAGTTTCACTGGTTTATCTGAAGATAAGAAACTAGTCGAAATTATTGAGAATAAAGATCACCCTTGGTTTATTGCCGCGCAATTCCACCCGGAATTCACGTCAACACCACGTGATGGTCACCCGCTGTTTGAAGGGTTTGTTGCAGCTGCACACACTCACCAAAAAGCGTCATCGTAATTTAAATAGGCCGTGCTTTATGCACGGCTTATTTGTTTTAATAAGCCAATGGCATTAAGGATAATTAATAAAATTGGCACAAACTCACCATTTTCGGGAAAAGAGGAATCAAGATGTCAGAAATCGTAAAAGTGATTGGTCGCGAAATCATGGACTCGCGTGGTAACCCAACTGTTGAAGCTGATGTACATTTAGCTGATGGTTCATGGGGCCGTGCTGCAGCACCATCTGGTGCATCAACAGGTACTCGCGAAGCGCTTGAATTACGTGATGGTGATAAAGCACGTTACCTAGGTAAAGGTGTTTTAAAAGCAGTAGGCTATATCAACAACGAAATCGCTGAAGCGCTTAAAGGTCAAAACGCAGTTGATCAAAAAGCGGTTGACCAAGTAATGCTTGACTTAGATGGTACTGAAAACAAAGAAAAACTAGGTGCTAACGCTATCTTAGCTGTGTCTTTAGCAACAGCTAAAGCGGCTGCAAACTCAAAAGGCGTTGAGCTTTATGAGCACATCGCAGACCTAAACGGCACACCAGGTGTTTACTCAATGCCATTACCTATGATGAACATCATCAATGGTGGTGAGCACGCTGATAACTCTGTTGATATTCAAGAGTTCATGATCCAGCCAGTTGGCGCTACAAACTTCCGTGAAGCGTTACGTATGGGCGCTGAAGTTTTCCACAGCTTAGCAAAAGTACTTAAAGCTGAAGGTCACTCTACATCAGTAGGTGATGAAGGTGGTTTTGCTCCTAACCTTGAATCAAACGAAGCGGCACTTGCTGCAATCAAGGTAGCTGTTGCAAATGCAGGTTATGAGCTTGGTAAAGATATCACTCTAGCTCTAGACTGTGCTGCATCTGAGTTCTACGACAAAGAAGCGAATATCTACGACCTTAAAGGCGAAGGTAAAAAATTCACTTCTGAAGAATTCAACCACTTCCTTAAAGGCCTTACTGAGCAATACCCAATTGTTTCAATTGAAGACGGCTTAGATGAGTCTGATTGGGATGGTTTCGCACACCAAACACAACTAATTGGCGACAAAGTACAATTAGTAGGTGACGATTTGTTCGTAACTAACACGAAGATCTTAAAGCGTGGTATTGATAACGGTATTGCTAACTCAATCCTAATCAAGTTCAACCAAATCGGTTCATTAACTGAAACGCTTGCTGCTATCAAAATGGCTAAAGACGCTGGCTTCACAGCTGTTATCTCACACCGTTCAGGTGAAACTGAAGATGCGACAATTGCTGATTTAGCAGTAGGTACTGCAGCTGGTCAAATCAAAACGGGTTCATTAAGCCGTTCTGACCGTATTGCTAAGTACAACCAATTACTTCGCATTGAAGAAGTATTAGGTGAAAAAGCACCTTACAACGGTCTTAAAGAGGTTAAAGGTCAGTAATCTGGCTTAGCTATCAAGACTCTAAAAAACCTCCTTCGGGAGGTTTTTTTATAGCTGAAATTGTTGTTTTAGGATCTCGCCGGTGAAGCTTGTTTTTAGATAAAAGCCGCGAGGTAAGGTTTGTACTATTTGGCCATTCGGGCCAATCGCATCAGTCAGCGCTTTGCTATTGGCAGCTTTTGGCCTTATTTGCATTACATCACCTAAATGACCCGAAATTTCATCTACGCGACCAAGGGCGATTAGCTCCATTTGTTCTTCCCAATCACGCTGTAAAAGGGCATCTTGCTCTGCGCTTGGCTGCCATAAAAAGCCGCTGCCTATGGTACGGTGAAAAGGCAGTATTTCGCGTTCGCCTAAAATCGGTAACCATAAAACATGATTTAATTTTTTACGAACCGTACTTTGCTGCCAAGTCATTCCTGTTACATTTAAAAGCGGCGTGACTGAAACAAAGGTTGTTTCGAGTGGTTTGCCTTTAAATGAAATCGGTAGCGTTTTTAACTCAATGCCTAATTCTTCAAAATCAGGTGTTGGCTTTGAACCGGCTGTTGCGCCAAGAACATATTCAATAAGTTGCCCAGTCCAGCCCTTTTCACGTAGTAAATCGTCAGGAGTTTTAAATTGATATTGCTCAGCTAATTGCCCTAAGGTGAGGCCGGCAATAGCATCAACACGTTGCATTAATTCGTTTACTGAGGCTGGTTTTATTGGTCGCATAAGGCGTTTATTTGATTGTCTAATTATCCCGTTCATGATAGCAAATACGCGCCTTAGTGGATATCTTTGTGTTTGGGTGTTTTTTGCGCATGTTAAGTGTGAGCTAAAAATAACCAGTGTTACTTTTGATTGTTAAGCTCTAACTAGTTGATATTAAATTAATTTAATGTTTTTATATGGTGTTTCCATTTCATTAATTAATCAGTTGTTTGTATAAATACAGATATATAAACATGTTTATCCACAGTTTCTGTGGAGAAAGTGGATATTTCAACGGTTGATTGTGGATTTGTTTGCAATTTAGGCATGATTTATAAAAGTTATGCACAAGCTGTGGGTAAGCTGATAAAAATACGGTTGTAAATAGTTATTTTATTCAAACGCCGCATTTTTATAAAAATGACTTCGTAATACCTTGATTAAAAGCATTTGTTGAAAATTTTATTTTCAATCTAATTTAGGCTTCGGTGTAAAGTGTTTGCTGTATCGCAGGTTATGTGGAACAATCAATAAAAATCGACTTACAAATGAGGCACTAAGGTGATTGATGCCGAAGGTTTTCGTGCCAATGTCGGAATTGTAATTTGCAATAATCAGGGACAAGTATTTTGGGCTCGTCGCTATGGTCAGCACTCTTGGCAATTTCCCCAAGGTGGTGTTGATGACGGTGAAACAGCAGAGCAAACCATGTACAGAGAATTACACGAAGAAGTGGGCTTGCTTCCTGAAGACGTTGAGATCGTCGCAAGTTCTAAACATTGGTTACGCTATAAATTACCCAAACGTTTAATTCGCAGAGACTCAAGTCCTGTGTGTATTGGGCAAAAGCAAAAATGGTTTTTACTGAAACTTCGTTGTAAAGATGAAGATGTAAATTTACTTAAAACTCATCACCCCGAGTTTGATGATTGGCGATGGGTGAGTTATTGGTATCCGGTTAGGCAAGTTGTTTCGTTTAAGCGCGATGTATATCGTCGAGTAATGAAAGAGTTTGCTCCGTTTGCAATGCCGTTTAATAAACGAGAGCAACAAAAAGATCATTGGCGACAAAAACGATAAGGCCTGCCTTATCTAAATTAAAGGAGCAGCATCATGTTAGCCACGCTCAGGTCAATTGCTGAGGCAGTGTCGCAACAGGCGGACTTAAACAGTGCGCTAGGGTGTTTTGTGCAAATGGTAAAAGATGCCATGCAAACACAGTGCTGCTCGATTTATTTTGCAGATTACAGCCAAGACAACTTTGTATTGATGGCCACCCAAGGCCTAAACCCAGATGCAGTGGGTAAGTTTCGTATAGGCTTTACCGAAGGCCTCGTTGGTCTTGTTGCTCAGCGTGAAGAGCCCATTAATATTGCTTTTGCAAAGTCACACCCACGTTTTAAACTCTCACCTGAAGTTAATGAAGAAGGCTACAACGCGTTTTTGTCAGTGCCAGTTGTGCACCAGAAAAAGGTTTTAGGGGTTATTGTTGTTCAACAAAAACTAGCCCGTGTTTTTAGCCCTGACGAAGAGTCATTCTTAATTACGCTTTCAGCACAGCTGGCTTCTCAGTTAGCTCATGCAGAAATAAAAGAAATATTACGCGTTGATGAGTTTTCCCACCAAACCTCTGTACTTAAAGGGGTATCAAGTGCGCCAGGTATTGCCATAGGCGAGGCCTTTGTGGTGATCCCTAAACTCGACTTCAATTCGATTGAATTACAAAAAGATGACGATGTAGGCACACAGCGAAAACTATTCACACAAGCAGTCGCTGCAACGCGTAACGAGTTTAATACCTTATCGATGACGCTGAGTGACTCTATTCCACAAGAAGCACTCGCGGTTTTTGATGTTTATCAGCAGTTGCTCGATGCAAAAAGCCTTGGTCAAAATGTTGAAGCACAATTACAGCAAGGCTGGAACGCTAAAAGTGCTTTGAAAATTGTTATTGAGAAATTAGTTACTCAATTCAATGCGATGCAAGACCCTTATATTAAAGAGCGTGCCGTTGACGTTAAAGATATTGGTTTGCGTGTATTACACCATTTAGTGAATACCGAGCATGCGGCAAAGCCTTACCCTAAAGACACGATTTTAATTGCCGGTACATTAACCCCAGCCATGCTCGCTGAAGTGCCAAAAGGGCACCTTGCTGGGGTCGTGAGTGTTAATGGTGCGGCAAATAGCCATGCTTCTATATTAACGCGTGCTATGGGTATTCCAGCAATTTGGGGTATTGAAGATGTGCCGCTATTGCAGTTTGAAGGTAAGCCGATGATCTTAGACGCCTATTCAGGACGTTTATATATCTCGCCTTCGCAAATGCTGCAAGAGGAATACACTCAGCTTAAATTTCAAGAAGCATTATTGAACGACCGTTTTGTGGCAGAGCAAAACCTCGATGCAGTTACCAAAGATGGTGAACACATTAGTTTGTTACTTAATGCGGGCCTTGAATTAAATACTGAGCATGATAATAAGCCATTTTGCGATGGGGTTGGTTTGTATCGCACCGAAGCTTGGTTTATGCAAAAAGGCCAGTTTCCTTCACAGTCAGAACAAGAAAAGTGGTATCGCGAAGTGCTAACGAGTTATCACCCTAATCCTGTGGTGATGCGTACACTTGATATAGGTGGCGATAAGGTTTTAGATTACTTCAATATAACGGAAGAAAACCCATTTTTAGGTTGGCGCGGTATTCGTGTGACCTTAGACCATCCTGAGCTATTTTTAGATCAACTCAAAGCAATGCTTAAAGCCAATATTGGTCTAGGTAATTTAAAAATCATGTTGCCAATGATCAGTGGCTCAGAAGAAGTAGATGAATCGTTAAAACTACTCGAACAAGCCTATTTTGAGTTAAGTGAGCAATACCCCGAACAGGCAATAGAACGCCCAGAAATCGGGGTGATGTTAGAAGTCCCTTCGAGTGTATTTATGCTTGAAGAGTGGTCGCAAAAAGTCGATTTTTGCTCTGTGGGTAGCAACGATTTAACTCAGTATATGCTGGCTGTTGACCGTTCAAATGCCCGTGTTGCTGAGCTATTTAACCCTTATCACCCAAGTGTTCTTAGAGTGCTGTTAAAAATAGCACAAGAGTGTCAGCAATATGAGCTGCCATTTAGCTTGTGTGGCGAGTTAGGCGGCGACCCAGAAGGAGCACTATTGCTTATTGCGATGGGGTATCGAAGCTTGAGTATGAACTATGCTTCGATTAGTAAAATTAAGTTTGTGCTTAGGCGACTAAATGTCAGTGATATGGAAAAGTTACTTGCAGAATGCTTATTACAACCAACGGCAAAACATGTACTTAGGTTGACACGTAACTTTATGATCGAACATCAACTCGGTGAATTATTTTACACCCCAAGCCAAGGTCAATCATGAGGGAAAATTGTGCTGTGAAGCTCCTATACCCAAACCACCTCAAGATGTGAAACGCCCAAAGGGTTG